>NZ_JAKUWG010000007.1:13656-313656 GCF_026782285.1 Streptococcus oralis | reverse complement strand
TGATATGGACTGTCAGCTAGTTTTGGATAATTTACCTTCTCTACCTTAGGATGATTTACAAGGAAATCAACAATTTTCTCTGCATTTTGCACGTGACGTTCAACACGAAGAGAGAGAGTTTCAAGCCCTTGGAGCAAGAGAAAGGCATTAAATGGTGACAAGGCAGCACCTGTATCACGAAGCAATTGAACACGAACAGCGATAATAAAGGCTGCTGCCCCAACATCACGAGTATAGCTCAAGTTATGATAACTCGGGTCTTCCTCAACAAATTGTGGGAACTTCCCTGAAGCTGCCCAGTCAAAACGACCGCTATCAACAATCACTCCTCCAATAGTCGTACCATGCCCACCGATAAACTTAGTTGCTGAATGAATGGCAATATCTACACCGTGAGAGAAGACGTTAATCAAATATGGTGTGGCAAAAGTATTATCCGAAACGAGAGGAATCTGGTGCTTATGCGCAATCTCAGCCAATTTTTCCAAGTCAGGAATGTTAATCAAGGGATTCCCCAAGGTTTCAATCAAGACAAGTTTGGTATTGTCATTGATAGCCGCTTCCACTTCTTCCAAATTATCTACATCCACAAAGGTTGTTGTAATCCCATAACGAGGAAGGGTTTCTTTCAAAAGATTGAAGGTCCCACCGTAAATAGTTGACGCTGCCACCACATGGTCACCTGCGTGAGCAAGCGCCAAAATAGTGTAGGTTACAGCAGCCATACCTGATGCTGTCGCTAACGCTCCAACACCACCTTCAAGAGCAGCGATTCTTTCTTCAAATGCCGCTGTTGTAGGGTTGGTAATACGAGTATAAATGTTCCCTGGTTTTCTCAAGGCAAACAGATCTGCACCTTCCTGCGTGTCATCAAAAACGAAAGATGTTGTTTGATAAATCGGTACTGCACGAGATTTGGTCGCTGGATCCACTACTTGCCCAGCATGTAATTGTAGGGTTTCAAATTTAAAATCACGAGTCATAAGACGACCTCCAAATAGCTTCATTAGGGATATTGTATCATCTTGTTCTAGTCTTTTCCAATACCGTTTTTCTATATTTTGATATAAGGAACAACTATGACTAGTCTTACACATCAAACAAAAAAGCACGATTCACTCGTGCTCTTTTGTTTAATCTACATAAGTATCTTCATTTTTATTGAGGAAAGCGTAAGGCAAGCCCATCAAGAGACCTCCTCCGATAAAGTTCCCGACAAAGGTTACACCCCAGTGACGAAGAATATTAGGGATGTCAAAGTTAGCAATTGAATCAGCAGCAACACTGAACTTAACAATCGCAAAAGAAGCAAAGTTCGCAGCAATGTGTTCGTTTGTTAAGAATACAAACATGTAAATTGCTGATAAGACAAGCCAAAGTTTGGCACCTCCGTCTTTCACCAAAACAAATGAAAGAATAGCAATGTTTACAAAGATATTGGCTAAAATACCTTCAAGTAAGACTAGCTCATTGGAACGGCCTAACTTCATCTCGACAACCCCTGAAATGAAGCTGTCATGTGTTAGATTTGCATAGGCTGCTGAGTGGGCAAAGCCCCAACCTGCTATCAAAGCTCCGATAAGGTTGAACAAGGTACAGTAAAGTAAAATCTCAGCTGTTCTTCTCCAAGAGATTTTTTTCAAGAAACTACCAGCTGTCAAAAACATCATATTTGAAGTTACCAGTTCAGCATTCAAGAAAACAATGTAGGCCAATCCCCAAGCAAAAACAAATGGGAAGAGAAAACGTCCACTACCTGGAGCGATCTTATTAATCAAGTCAGCCCCAACTGCACCTGCAGCCGTACTAAATGTTAGAAAGGCACCTGCAAACATGGAACGAATCGCATACTTGAATTTGCTTTGACTATAAAGACTTTCTTTCTTCTTGCAAGCAAATTCAATCTTTGAGATAAATTCTGAAGAGACCATAAAAAACTCCTAAAACTTTTATTTGTGATAATTATAACATATTTCTCGTTTTCAAGAAAGCGTTTCCTGTAAAATATGAAAATTTTGTTCAAAAAATTCCTCTTGTAATACTTCTCATCTTTTTCTTTAAGAGTTTTTTAATTCTCTTTGTTCACACAAAAACCAGCGAAATGAGTATTTCACTGGTTCATTAGAGTTTAATAACGTTGTTTGTATGGTTTATTGAAGGCACTAAGGACATCATCAGATGTTTCCGAATATGCTTTAACTTCTTTAAAATCACCTTTAACAATAATTCGCTCTGTTGCATCGTAGTCGACACAGGTCACCAATGTGATTTCTTTGATACCATCACGATCTTCAATTTCGTCTACGCGATCAGGCGTTACGTGCTTCACCTCACGAATCTCATAGGTGTATACTTTATCTTTATCAGTCAGATAAATCTTCATCCCCGCTTTGGCATTGACCAAAGGCGAAAAGAGCATCTGGCTCGCATTTTCAGCAGTAAAGATATGGTGGCTGGCTAGAGAATAGTTGCCTTCCCCCATTTTCTGATTTGCTTTCATGGTCCCTGCTCCGTAGAACAAGTTTACATTATCTAAACCTTTAAAAATAGGTAGGTTGATTTCTACTTCAGGAATGGCAATCCCTCCGATAACTGGAAGTTGCTGAGAATCCCACTGGGCAGCTAACACCGCTTCCGATGAAATGGATTTGACAGAATCAAAATCGAAATTTCCTTCTGTCTCTTTATTTTCCTCAATCTTTTCCTTAGTCACCTGACTGACTTGGTATTTATTGGTATTCCAAACCATAAAGAGGTCACGAATTTGAGCATTAAAAATCAAGGCAAGGGATAGAAGAATTAAAAATCCAGCTAAAATATTAATTAGTATATTTTTACGGTTATTCTTCTTTATTTTTCTGTGGGACATTATGCTTCACCCTCTGTTTTCTCTTCTGTTGCTACCTCTTCTTTTTCTGCTGCGGCAACCGTTGTGAAGGTCACAATCTTAGCATCCTGGTCTAGACGCATCACCTTCACTCCCATAGTTGAGCGTCCTGTTTGTGAAATATTGGCAACATTTGTACGGATCATGACACCTGTATCTGTGATAATCATCAGGTCTTCATCCCCCTTAACAGTGAGGAGACCTGCAAGAGGACCATTTTTCTCAGCAACATTGGCTGTTTTCATCCCTTTACCACCACGTCCTTTAGTTGGATATTCAGTAGCAAGGGTACGCTTACCATAACCTTTTTCAGTGATGATAAGGACTTCGTCCTGATTTGTAATCACGCTAGCACCAACTACTGTGTCACCCTCACGAAGATTGACTCCTCGGACACCTGTCGCGATACGGCTCATGCCACGAACGGCTGACTGATTAAAACGAACAGCATAACCAAACTTGGTACCAATGATAATATCCGTATCTTCTTCTGTCAATAGAACATTAATCAATTCGTCTTCATCCTTGAGATTCAAGGCCTTCAGCCCATTTTGACGAATATTAGCAAATTCTTTAACACTGGTTCTCTTCACGATACCGTGACGAGTTGTGAAGAAGAGATAAGCATCATCACTACGTTCAGACTCAACGTTGATAATGGTCTGAATGCTCTCACCCTCGTCCAACTTCAATAGATTGACAACTGGCAAGCCCTTGGCTGTACGACCATATTCAGGAATTTCATAACCTTTTAGTCGGTATACTCGTCCTTTATTGGTAAAGAAGAGCAAATGATCATGGGTGCTGGTTGAAACCAACTCACGCACAAAGTCATCATCCTTAACTCCCGTACCTTGGACACCACGACCACCACGTTTTTGAGCAGTGAACTCACCTTGGTCCAAACGTTTGATATAGCCCTTATTAGAAAGGGTAATCAAGACATCCGTTTCTTCAATCAAATCTTCATCTTCAAGAGTTAAGACTTCTCCAACCATCAACTCGGTACGACGCTTGTCACCAAACTTACGTTTGACTTCATCTAGCTCCTCTTTGATGATTTGCGCCACACGTTCTGGTTTGGCAAGAATATCGGCCAAGTCTGCAATCAAGGCAATCAATTCATCATATTCAGACTGAATCTTATCACGTTCCAATCCTGTCAAACGACGAAGACGCATATCAAGGATAGCTTGACTTTGACGTTCAGAAAGCTTGAACTTGCTCATCAACTCAGCTTGCGCTTCCGCATCTGTTTCACTGGCACGAATGATACGAATCACTTCATCAATATGGTCAAGTGCGATTAAAAGACCTTCTAAGATGTGTGCACGCGCCTCTGCCTTTTCCTTGTCAAAACGGGTACGGCGAACCACCACTTCTTTTTGGTGCTCGATATAAGCATCCAAGATTTGACGAAGGGACAAGATTTTTGGCACACCATTTTGAATCGCCAACATGTTGAAACCAAAATTGGTTTGCATCTGGGTCATCTTGAAGAGATTGTTAAGGATAACGTTGGCAGATGCGTCGCGCTTTACCTCTATCACAAAGCGAACGCCTTCACGGTTGGACTCATCACGTACTGCTGTAATGCCCTCAAGACGTTTTTCCTGAACCAAGCGAACAATATGCTCATGCACCTTAGTTTTATTGACCATGTAAGGGAATTCCGTTACAACGATGCGCTCACGACCCGTCTTAGTGGTTTCAATCTCTGTACGAGAACGAAGAACAATCGACCCTTTACCAGTCTCATAGGCCTTATGAATCCCTGATTTCCCCATAACAAGGGCACCAGTTGGAAAATCTGGACCAGGCAAGACTTCCATCAAGTCCTTAGTCGTCACATCTGGATTGTCCATGACGAGCTTCACAGCATCAATGGTTTCACCCAAGTTGTGAGGAGGAATGTTGGTAGCCATCCCTACGGCAATCCCAGTTGCCCCATTGACCAAAAGGTTTGGAAAACGAGCTGGCAAAACCAAGGGTTCACGTTCGTTAGCATCGTAGTTATCTACGAAATCAACTGTGTTTTTATTGATATCACGAAGCATTTCCAGAGCAATCTTGCTCATACGTGCCTCAGTATAACGCTGAGCGGCAGCACCGTCCCCATCCATAGAACCAAAGTTTCCATGCCCATCGACAAGCATGTAACGGTAGCTCCACCACTGAGCCATACGAACCATGGCTTCGTAAATTGAGGAGTCACCGTGTGGGTGGTATTTACCCATAACGTCCCCTGTAATACGGGCTGATTTTTTATGAGGTTTATCTGGTGTAACACCTAGTTCATTCATTCCGTAAAGAATACGGCGGTGAACAGGCTTCAAGCCATCTCGAACATCAGGAAGAGCACGCGCTACGATAACACTCATGGCGTAATCGATAAAGCTGGTCTTCATCTCCTTTGTCAGATTGACATTCACTAAATTTCTATCCTGCATTAATAAATGCCTCATTTCACTATTAGTAATTAGATATATTATACCATAAAATGTCCTTCATTTCAGCCTTCTGAAATCACTAAAACGTTTACATCGATAACCGAATAGAATATTCGTGACAAAGCTTTTTAAAAGTGATAGAATGAAAGTGTCTGGGGATTCCCCTAAAAAAAATGAAGGAGATGTTTAGATAATGACTTCAACTAAACAACACAAAAAAGTGATCCTTGTTGGTGACGGTGCCGTAGGTTCATCTTACGCTTTCGCACTTGTTAACCAAGGAATTGCACAAGAGCTTGGAATTATCGAAATTCCACAATTACACGAAAAAGCTGTTGGTGATGCGCTTGACCTTAGCCACGCCCTTGCCTTCACTTCACCTAAAAAAATCTACGCTGCTCAATACTCTGACTGTGCAGACGCTGACCTTGTTGTTATCACTGCAGGTGCTCCTCAAAAACCAGGTGAAACTCGCCTTGACCTTGTAGGTAAAAACTTGGCTATCAACAAATCAATCGTAACACAAGTTGTTGAATCAGGTTTTGATGGTATCTTCCTTGTTGCGGCTAACCCAGTTGACGTTTTGACTTACTCAACTTGGAAATTCTCTGGATTCCCTAAAGAACGCGTTATCGGTTCAGGTACTTCACTTGACTCAGCTCGTTTCCGTCAAGCACTTGCTGAAAAATTGGATGTTGATGCTCGTTCAGTTCACGCCTATATCATGGGTGAACACGGAGATTCTGAATTCGCTGTTTGGTCACACGCCAACATCGCTGGTGTAAACCTTGAAGAATTCCTTAAAGACACTCAAAACGTTCAAGAAGCTGAATTGATTGAATTGTTCGAAGGTGTTCGTGATGCTGCTTACACAATCATCAACAAAAAAGGAGCTACATACTATGGTATCGCCGTAGCACTTGCTCGTATCACAAAAGCAATCCTTGATGACGAAAATGCAGTACTTCCACTTTCAGTCTTCCAAGAAGGTCAATACGGAGTTGAAAACGTCTTTATCGGTCAACCAGCTGTTGTTGGTGCGCACGGTATCGTTCGTCCAGTAAACATCCCATTGAACGATGCGGAAACTCAAAAAATGCAAGCGTCTGCTAAAGAATTGCAAGCAATCATTGATGAAGCATGGAAAAATCCTGAATTCCAAGCAGCTTCTAAAAACTAATTAAAAGAAGGTTCTCATTTCATGGGAGCCTTTTTCTTTTTGCACAGAACGATAAAATCATATTTTCCAAAACAAAAAGCCTGTTGACCAAGCAATGAAGCTTGATACAATAGGCTTTTTCTAAATTCATTATTTAACGGCGTCTTTAAGAGCTTTACCAGCTTTGAATGCTGGAACTTTAGAAGCTGCGATTTTGATTTCTTTACCAGTTTGTGGGTTGCGACCTTTACGTGCAGCACGCTCACGAACTTCAAAGTTACCAAAACCGATCAATTGAACTTTTTCACCAGCTGCAAGGTATTCAGTTACTGCTGCAAATACAGCATCAACTGCTGCTGCTGAATCTTTCTTAGTCAATTCTGTAGCTTCTGCTACTTTAGCGATCAAATCTTGTTTGTTTGCCATGTTAATAATTCCTCCAAATAATTTCTAATTAACAAATATAATCATATCCTAAAATCGCCCACAGGTCAAGTCAAAAACGCTATTTCTAACGATTTTTCTCTATTTTTTTAGGAATGATATCGAACTAAGATAGCCCACGCATTTTCACCTGTGTGGGTTTGAATGATGGAGCCTGTTTCCAGTACTGAGATCGGTTTCTCAACATAAGTTTGTAAAACATTCTTCATCTTATTTGCCCATTCATTGGTACCAGCGTAGGAAATTCCAATCTCTGCAACCGATTTATGAGAAAGGGTCTCGGCCAACTCGTCAAGCCATTTTTTAAATGTCTTAGCACCGCGCCCCTTTACAATAGGTTGCAGTTCATGTTCCTTCATTTGCATGACGACACGAATATTTAACAGAGAACTGATCAAGCCTGTCACACGCCCAATACGACCACCTTTGACTAAATTTTCCAAAGTCGAAACACCGATATAAAGTTCGGTATGATTTTTCACATCTTCCACACGTGCCAAGATAGTTTCTAAATCTTTTCCTTCTTGAGCAAGTTTAGCCGCTTCAACAACTTGAAACTTCATCGCCTGGTCTGTAAAAGAACTATCAATAACGGTCACATCAGCGCTAGAGAGGCTTGCTCCTTGGCGAGCAGCTTCAACAGTACCAGATAGTGCATGGGACATGTGAATAGCGAGAATCTGGCTACCATCTTTACCTAGCTCTTCAAAAACTTCAGCAAATACTCCCACTGGAGGCTGACTGGTTTTGGGTAGGTTTTTACTTTGTTGCATGCGATGAAGGAATTCCCCCTCTTTCAAATCTGCATCAGAATAAAGGATACCGTCAATCATCACAGATAAAGGGACAATGGTGATATTTAATTCTTTAACCACTTCTGGTTCAATAGTAACAGAGGAATCCGTTACAATTTTTACTTGTGTCATATCTTCAATCTTTCTATTCTTCTCAATAAGATAGGGATTTATCACTTTTATTATATCAAAAAATTGTTAAAAAATCATAATGAATTCAATGAAAAAGCTTGGAATTTTGGTATAATCTATCTATAGAAAAGCGAGGGAAAGTTATGATCCGAAAAGTTCAGCCTATTATCACCATCATACTTGGGGCAGCTATTTATGCCTTTGGTCTTACCTATTTTGTAGTTCCCTATCATCTATTTGAAGGTGGTGCGACAGGTATTACCTTGATTACCTACTATCTTTTTAAAATTCCTGTCTCAGTGATGAATCTCTTGATTAACATCCCTCTCTTTATCCTCGCTTGGAAGATATTTGGTCCGAAAACTCTCTACTCCAGCCTTTTGGGAACCATTTCCCTCTCGATCTGGCTTGCTGTCTTTGAACGAATTCCTTTACAATTTGACTTGCAAGGTGATCTCATTATTGTCTCTTTAGTTTCTGGTGTTTTACTGGGAGTTGGTTTAGGAATTATCTTTAATGCTGGTGGTACAACAGGTGGATCAGATATTGTTGCTCGCATCCTCAACAAATACACCAATATTTCAATTGGAAAATTGCTTTTCTCGCTTGATTTCATTATTCTAATGTTGATTTTGATTATCTTCCAAGATTTGCGCCTGGTGACTTATACTCTCTTATTTGACTTTATCATCGCTCGTGTTATTGACCTGATCGGTGAAGGAGGTTATGCTGGTAAAGGATTTATGATTATTACTCAATTTCCAGATCGGTTAGCCGAAAAAATTAACGATGAACTCGGACGCGGCGTAACCTTTATATCTGGTCAAGGTTACTACAGCAAAAAGGATTTAAAAATTATCTACTGTATCGTCGGTCGAAATGAAATCGTTAAAATGAAGGACATGATTCACAAAGTCGATCCCCAAGCTTTCATCACTATCACCGAAGCTCATGAAATACTAGGCGAAGGATTCACTTTCAAAAAAGAAAATAGATAAAAAGCTGGGAAATTTTTCCAGCTTTTATTTTTCTTCAGAAAGTGTAGAGTGACGATAGCCATAAGTAAAGTAAATCACTAGTCCAACCAACAAAGCAAGTCCAAAGGCAATCCATGTTTCCTTGGTATACTGAAGCATAAAGGAAAGACAGATAAGAATGGAAAGGATTGGCAAAAGCGGCACTAAAGGAGTTTTGAATTCTCCTTCTTTTGGCATGCCCTTATCCTTTCTGAGCTTGATAATACCGTAGGCAAGCAAAATGAGATAAGCTAGCGTACAGATATTTAAAAAGGCAGCGATACTGGCTAGCGGAAAGACTCCTGCTGCAATGGCTGAAGCAACTCCTGTTAAGATGGTCGCATTTTTAGGAACGCGACTGGTCTTGCTTAATTGTTTGAAGCTTTGAGGTAAAAGTCCATCACGTGCTAAGCTATAAATCATCCGAGACAGAGCGTAGGTCATGGAAATACATACGGTTATCAGGGTTAGAATGGCTACCAGTGAAACATAGTTGGCTGCCCAGCCAATTCCGATACTACGCAATGAAAAGGCCACTGCATCGTCCACATTGAGTTTGCTATAGTGAACAATCCCAGTCAATACTATTGTTACCAAGGCATAGAGAATAGTGACAATTGTCAGAGAAAGCACAATTCCGCGAGGAATATTTTTTTGCGGACTTTGAATTTCATCAACTGCCATGGAAATCGACTCAAAACCGAGAAAACCGAAGAACATCAAAGATGCACCTGCCATAATCCCAGTACTTCCACCATATAGTTGACCAAAACCAAAAGGAGCAAAATTCATCCAATTTTCTGGCTTGATGTACCAAATACCAACTAGGATAAATAAGGCGAGAGCTGAGAATTTCAAGACCACTAAAAGCGAATTAAAGCGTAAGGCTGCCTTGGAATTTAATAAAACCAATCCTGTTACCAAAGCAAGCACCAAAATAGGTAAAAGGTCGATATAGGTGCCTTGTTCGGGGTTAAAAGTACCATTTAAGGCTTGGGGCATGGAAATACCATAATTACTGAGTAAGCCCTTAAAGTAAGCTGCCCAACCAGACGCCACACCTGAAACAGCTGTCATGAATTCCATGATGGTCAACCAGCCAGCAATCCAGGCTGGCAATTCTCCTAAAATCGCATAGAGGTAACTATACGCACCTCCTGTAGCAGGAACACGAGAGGCAAATTCTGCAAAAAAGAGGGCGGATAAAGAAACACACAGGGCAGAAATCACTATAGAAATCACCAGTGATGGACCAGCTAGTGTAGCTGCCGCTGTTCCTGTAATGGTGAAAATCCCCGTCCCTACCATGGCACCAATCCCTAGAAGAATCAAATCCCACAATTTCAAATGGCGACGCATCTCTGTCTGTCTCAGACTAACATCCTTGGTTCTAAAAATATTCATACTCCATCTCCACTAAATGTAATTGTTTTATTTTACCATATAAAAGCATTTTTGTGAATATTTATTAGGTTGTTTTTTGAAAAAAATTCTGAACAGGAGGATTTCCTGTTCAGAATTTGAATATTCTTACCCAACAGACCCTTCCATTTCATAGCTAATCAAGCGGTTCAGCTCAACGGCGTATTCCATTGGAAGTTCTTTTGTGAAGGGCTCCACAAATCCCATGACAATCATCTCGGTTGCCTCAGATTCTGACAAACCACGACTCATGAGGTAGTAGAGTTGTTCCTCTGAAATCTTAGATACCTTGGCTTCGTGTTCCAAAGCAACTTGCGAGTTGTGAATTTCATTAAATGGAATGGTATCTGAAGCTGATAAGTCATCCATGATAATGGTATCACACTCGATGTGAGAAACCGATTTCTTAGAGTTCTTGTTGAAGGTTACTTGTCCACGGTAGTCCACCTTTCCTCCGCCTTTAGCGATGGATTTAGACACGATAGACGAGCTTGTATGTGGAGCGTTGTGGATCATCTTAGCCCCCGTGTCTTGGTGTTGCCCTGCATTGGCAAAGGCGATAGAGAGCATGGTTCCACGCGCTCCTTCTCCATCAAGGTAAACAGACGGGTATTTCATGGTTGTTTTAGCACCCAAGTTTCCATCGATCCACTCAACAGTCGCATCTTTCAAAGCTTTGGCACGTTTTGTTACCAAGTTATAGACATTATCAGACCAGTTCTGAATAGTCGTATAACGCATATAAGCTCCGTCCAAGGCAAAGATTTCTACAATGGCAGCATGCAAGCTGTTGCTTGAGTAAGTTGGCGCTGTACATCCTTCTACGTAGTGGACGCTTGCTCCCTCATCAACGATAATCAAGGTACGTTCAAACTGACCTGTATTTTCGTTGTTGATACGGAAGTAAGTTTGTAGTGGAATATCTACCTTGACTCCTTTTGGTACATAGATAAAAGTCCCTCCAGACCATACTGCCGAGTTGAGGGCTGCCAACTTGTTGTCTGTCGGCGGTACCAACTTCGCAAAGTATTGTTTAAACAAGTCTGGGTATTCCTTGAGGGCAGAATCCGTATCTGTAAAGATAATTCCTAACTTCTCAAACTCTTCCTTCATGTTGTGGTACACCACTTCTGACTCGTACTGAGCAGAGGCTCCTGCTAGATAGGCACGCTCAGCTTCTGGAATTCCGATACGTTCAAAGGTTTCTTTGATTTTTTCAGGAACTTCATCCCAAGAACGGGCTGGTTTGTCAGATGGTTTTTGGTAGTAGATCAAATCATCAAAGTCAATCTCTGACAAGTCTGCTCCCCAAGTTTGCATGGGCATTTTTTTAAAGGTTTCATAAGACTTCAAACGGAATTCCAACATCCACTCTGGCTCACACTTGGCAGCAGATAATTCACGAATAACACCTTCGTTGAGTCCTTTTCCTGTCGATAGGACAGGCTCTACATCATCATGGAAACCAAATTTATATTCACCAAGATCAATTGGTTTTGGTTCTACTCTTTCTTCAGCCATAATATCCTTTCTTTCATTATATATTTCTATGTTTCTTATTTATCTTCTTGATTTTCAATTGTCTTCTTAAGGGCATTCCAAGCTAGAGTTGCACACTTAATCCGTTGTGGGAATTTGGCAACACCTGATAAGAAAGCTGCATCACCTAGTTGGTCTTGACGGTCATCCTTTTGACCTTGAACCATTTCAGAAAAGATGGTTGCAAGTTCTAGAATTTCTTGTTTGGTCTTGCCAAAAACTGCATCTGTCATCATACTAGCAGAAGCAGTTGAAATCGTGCATCCTGAATTTAGAAAAGCAATATCTTCCAAACGGCCATCTGCATCAAACTTGACAGAGAGGTTGATGACATCCCCACAGGTTGGATTATTGAGGCTGATTTGCTCGGCATCTTCCAGCTTCCCTTGGTGATGTGGATTTTTCGAATGATCCGCTACCACTGCCATATAAAGGCTATCTAGTTTAGAAAGTGCCATTGAAAAACTCCTTTGTCTTTTGTAGGGCATCGATCAACTTGTCGCAATCTGCCTTGGTATTGTAGATATAAAAACTTGCACGAGCTGTTGCAGGGACTTCCAAATACTGAAGCAAGGGTTGCGCACAGTGGTGACCTGCACGAACTGCTACTCCTTCATAATCCAGAGCCGTCGCAAGATCGTGAGGATGAAGATCTCCTAAGTTAAAGGCAATAACACCTGAACGTTGAGCCAAATCCTGCGAACCATAAATAGTCAAACCTTCAATGGCCTGCAATTTTGGAAAGACGTATGCAATCAGTTCTTGTTCATGAGCTTCAATGGCATCCATACCAATCTTTTCCAGATAATCAACTGCTGCAGCAAGTCCGATAGCACCTGCCATATTTGGCGTTCCAGCCTCAAATTTCCAAGGCAATTCCTTCCAGCTAGCAGATTGCTCATAGACGAAATCAATCATCTCGCCACCAAATTCTACTGGTGACATTTGTTCCAAATACTTTTCTTTGCCATAAAGAACACCGATACCAGTAGGACCAGCCATCTTGTGACCTGAAAAGGCAAAGAAGTCCACATCCAAGGCCTGGACATCAATCTTCATATGAGGCGTAGATTGAGCTCCATCCACTACCATGATGGCTCCAACTTGGTGGGCTAATTGAGTAATTTCCTTGATCGGATTGACCACACCAAGAACATTTGAAGCATGAGCTAGGGAGACAAACTTGACTCTATCAGTCAATTTAGCGCGCAAGTCATCCATATCCAGAGCTCCGTTCTTGAGATAGATATAGACAAGCTCTGCTCCAGTCTTGCGACAGGCCTCCTGCCAAGGGATGATATTAGAATGGTGTTCCATGACAGAAATCAAGACCTGATCCCCTTCTGTCAGGACTTCCTCTGCAAAGCGTGCCACCCAGTTAAGACTGGTTGTCGTTCCTCTGGTGAAGAGAACTTCCTTTGTTGAGCCTGCATTGATAAACTTATGAATGGTTTCACGAGCGGCTTCATAGGATGCTGTCGCACGCTCTGCCAAAGTATGAACCCCACGGTGGACATTGGCATTGTCCTGCTCATAGTAGCGGTTGATTGCTTCCAGAACTGCTAGTGGTTTTTGTGTCGTCGCAGCATTGTCCAGGTAGACCAGAGGTTCATCATTGACAATCTGATCTAAAATTGGAAAATCCTTACGAATCGCTTCTACATCTAACATAGGCTTCCCCTTAGCGTTTTGACAATTTTTCTTCGATCGTTGCAATCATTTCGTCACGAACTTCTTTGACTGGAATCTCAACAATTACGGAGCCAAGGAAACCGCGAACAACCAAACGCTCAGCAGTCGCCTTATCCAAGCCACGGCTCATGAGGTAGTACATATCTTCTGGATCCACCTGACCGATAGAGGCCGCGTGGCCTGCAGTAACGTCGTTTTCGTCAATCAAAAGGATTGGGTTGGCATCTGAACGTGCTTGGTCTGAAAGCATAAGAACACGACTCTCTTGTTGCGCATCTGCTCCCTTAGCACCCTTGATGATGTGACCGATACCATTGAAGGTCAAGGTTGCTTTTTCAAGGATAACCCCATGCTGGAGGATATTTCCGATAGAGTTGCAACCATAGTTAGTCACTCGTGTATCAATCCCTTGTACCTGACGACCACTTGAAAGAGCTACAACCTTGAGATCTGCATGGCTACCATTTCCAATCAAGTCGCTATCAAAGTCCGCAACGACATTTCCTTCGTTCATGACACCGATTGCCCAGTCAATGCTTGCATCGTTGCCAAGTTTACCACGACGGCTAATGTAGGCAGTGACATTTTCACCTAAACGGTCAATAGCAGCAAATTTCACTTGCGCACCAGAACGAGCAATCACTTCTACAGTAATATTGGCAGTTGCTTTGGCACTACCTTCGCCACGAGACTCTAGACGTTCAAGATAACTAATCTTGCTGTTTTTACCAGCGATGATGAGGATATGCTTGTTAAATGGCACATCGCTATCGCTGTCTTGGTAGAAAATACCTTCAATTGGTTCTGTAATCTCAACATTATCTGGAATATAGAGAACAGCACCACTGTTAAAGTAAGCTGTATGGTAGGCTGCCAACTTGTCATCGTCATACTTAACAGATGACATGAAGAATTCCTCGATAAGTTCGGGAATTTCTTCTAAAGCTGAGTGGAAGTCTGTAAAGATTACTCCTTGTTCAGCCAATTCAACTGGAGTTTGTTCAAAAACAGTCTGCGTTCCTACTTGCACCAACTTCAAGTGATTATCTAGAGCCGTGAAGTCAGGAACATTTGCTGAAGGTTCACTTTCTGTGATGGTTCCATCTCCCAGATTCCAACGGTGAAATTTGACACGCTCAATAACTGGTAATTCCAAACTCTCAATCTTATCAAAAGCTTTTTGACGGAGGTCAGCCAACCAGCTTGGTTCAGCGTGCATTTCTGAAAAAAGTTTAATAGTTTCTTTAGTCATTTACTTCTCCTAAAAGATACGAGGGAATTACAATTCTTCCTTGTAATCGTAGCCAAGTTCTTCAGCTAGTTTTGCGTATCCTTCACGTTCCAAACGGGCAGCCAATTCTGGACCACCAGAAAGGACCACACGACCTTCCATCATTACGTGTACCACGTCTGGTGTGATGTAGTTCAAGAGACGTTGGTAGTGAGTGATGATCATAGCCCCAAAGCCTTCACCACGCATGGCATTGACACCCTTCGATACAACTTTAAGGGCGTCAATATCAAGACCTGAGTCAATCTCATCCAAAAGGGCAAATGTAGGTTCCAACATCAAGAGTTGAAGAATTTCATTACGTTTTTTCTCACCACCTGAGAAACCTTCGTTGAGGTAGCGCTCTGCCATTTCTTCTTTCATGTTGAGCAATTCCATTTTTTCGTCTAGCTTAGTGATAAATTCACGAACTGAAATCTTCTCATCATCTTCTTTACCAGCATTCATAGCTGCACGGAGAAACTCAGCGTTGGTAATTCCAGGGATTTCAGATGGGTATTGCATAGCAAGGAAAAGTCCCATACGCGCACGCTCGTCCACTTCCAATTCAAGGATATTTACCCCATCAAACAAGACTTCACCTTTGGTAACTTCATAGTTAGGGTTCCCCATGATAGCGGCAGAAAGAGTCGATTTACCAGTACCATTTGGTCCCATGATAGCTGCGATTTCTCCTGTTTTCAGGGTCAGGTTAACCCCTTTTAAAATTTCTTTTCCTTCAATCTCAACGTGAAGATCTTTGATCTCTAATACTGACATGATAGTTCCTTTCTTTTTCAAACATTTTGCTCAATACTTTAGGAAATTGCTTACAATCCCTAAAAAATAGGACAAAAGGTCAATAAATATACTCTACTAGTATAACAAAAAAAAGCCTAAAAGGCTTTGATTTTGTCTAGAAGCTGGGGGGCTAATCCTTGCGGTTTAAGTGTTGATCAATAGCATCTACGATTTTTCCCATCACGTAACTTAATCTAAAATTTCGAAAGAGTAGAATGGCCCAAAAGGCTGCCATAACGTAGCGACCAGTCATCAAAGATTCATTGAAAAAATAAGTCTCAGCAGCCGTGAATAATGCTATTATGATAAATTGTTGTCTATTCATAGGATTATTGTACCATGAAATCCACTTTTAGTCTTCTTCGACCATGACTTTATCAGCCAGAAATTCGAATCCTTCTGGAATCAGGCTCTCTTCTTCTACCTCTTGCTCGGCTTGAGAAGACTTGTTTTTAGCTGAAAATGCTGCTCGAACCTCTTTCCATTCCTCTAAGGAAATGGCTAATATTTCAGGTGAAAATCCAGCCGCCTGGCTGAGAATATTGCCAAACATGGTATTGAGGTTATCCCGTTTCATGGTTTGCCCAGCATTGAAATTAGACTCAAAGGCTAAAATAGCATGGTGTTCGTTGGCTGCAACTGGTTGAGAACCAACAAGCAGAGCCTTATCCGGACCAGCTAAGCTTTCGATTACTTCTCCCCATGCGTTCTGGAGGCGAACCAAGTTTTGCCGTGCCAAATCAGGATTTTCAACAGCTTCTTGTAGGATAGCATGAACCTTATTACGGTCTACTCGATAGACAGTCTTAGAAGTGGCTGGACGGCTAGGGACTGGAGCTACTTGTTTAGGCGCTGTTCCAACATTGGCAAGTTCTTGTTTGAGACGAGCGACTTCCTGTCTCAGGGCAGAAATTTCACTTTCAACAGCTTCTGAAAGCACTTGTTCAGGCTTAATCTCAGCTAAACGAATGGTCATCATCTCAGCGTAAATCTTGGGTTGCAAGCTGGCCTTCATATCTGCTAAACTCACTGTCGCTAGACGAATCATTTCAAAGAGACTTTCCTGAGAAAGAGCTAGATTGTCCATAAAAACTGGACTATGATGAGTATTTTCGCCACCTGTCTGAACAACTAGTAGATCACGCAAATACTGCAAGAGATCCGTCACAAAACGAGTCATGCTCTTGCCATTTTCAAACAAAAGATTCAAAGAATCAAGAGCTTTTGGTACATCCTGCTGGGACAAGGCTGCTACATAGTCATCAAGTGCTGATAGACTAATGGTACCTGTAATCTCCTCAGAGATGGCTGTGGTCAAAGCATTCCCTTGAGTCAAGCTCAAGGCTTGGTCCAGAATAGACAAGGCATCCCGCATTCCACCTTCAGCTCGTCTGGCGATAATTTCCACAGCATCTGGTTCAGAACTGATATTTTCTTTTTCTAAAATATGATGAATATGTGCTGTGATATCTTGCGTTCGAATCGATTTAAACTCAAAACGTTGAACACGCGATAAAATAGTTGCAGGAATCTTGTGCAATTCAGTGGTCGCCAAGATAAAGACAACATTCTGAGTTGGTTCTTCCAAAGTCTTCAAAAGTGCATTAAAGGCTCCTGTAGACAGCATATGAACCTCGTCTATGATATAGACCTTATAACGTGCCAAACTAGGAGCATAGGTGGATTTATCACGAATTTCACGGATTTCATCGACTCCGTTATTCGAAGCGGCATCCATTTCGATAACATCTTCTAGGCTACCTTCTGTCACTGCCTGACAGATATAACAGTTATTGCATGGCTCACCGCCCACTTGATTGGGACAGTTCATGGCCTTGGCAAAAATCTTGGCAACACTGGTTTTCCCAGTTCCACGAGGGCCTGAGAAAAGATAAGCATGACTAATCTTTTCCTGCTCGACCGCTTGTTTTAGGGTTTTAGCCACAACTTCTTGTCCGACCAATTGTGAAAAAGTTTGGCTTCTATATTTTCGATAAAGTGCTTGATACATTAGGCTTTCTCCTCAAACATCGTAAAGTCCCATTCTGTCTTCTCAAGCAAAATAGCGACAAATTGTTCCAAGTAATCACGGTCAATGGCATTGTAATCATCAATAAGTGAAGAATCCAGGTCTAAGACACCCAGCAATTGACCATTCTTGAGCATGGGAACCACGATTTCACTCTTGGCCATACTGTCACAAGAAATGTAGTTTGGATAGGTGCTCACATCGCCAACTAAAACAGTCTCTTGAAACTCAGAAGCTTCTCCACACACGCCTTTCCCAAGCGGAATGCGAATACAAGAAACACCACCCTGAAAAGGCCCTAAAACCAACTCGCTACCATCAAACAGATAAAATCCTGCAAATACAGTATTCGGAAAGCGAGATTTTAGGAGGGCACTAGCATTCGAAAGATTGGCAAGAACATTGCTCTCACCCTCTAGTAAATATGAGAGTTCCTCATTTAACAATTGATATTGTGATTGTTTTTCTGAATCTAACATAGAACTATTATATCAAAAATGGGAAAGAGACAAAAGAAAAATCCCTTGTTTTAAACAAAGGATTTTGTGATTATCAATTTGATTAAAGTTCGATATCACCGAACAAATCAGCCATTGAGAATCCAGTTTGTGTTTCTGGAAGTTCGAAATCACGTTTTTCTTGACGTTTTGGACGACGTGGACGAGCAGCACGTTTTTCTTCTTTTTGTCCTTCTTCTTGAGCTGGACGTTCTTCAAGAGCTTTGATAGAAAGTGATACACGTTCTGCATCAGCGTTAACATCAAGTACTTTAACAGTAACTTCTTGACCAACAGTAAGAGCTTCTTTTGGATTTTCGATACGTTTGTGTGAAATTTGTGAAACGTGAACAAGTCCATCGATACCTGGCAACACTTCAACAAATGCACCAAAGTCAGTCAAACGTTTAACTGTTCCTTCTACTACATCACCTTTAGCCAATTTTTGCTCAACGCCATCCCATGGTCCAGGTGTAGTTGCTTTAAGTGAAAGTGATACGCGTCCTTCTTCTTCGTTAAGATCAAGGATTTTCACTTCGATTTCTTCACCAACAGTTACAACTGATTTAGGTGATACGTTACGTTCATGTGACAATTCAGTCAAGTGAACCAATCCGTCAACACCACCAAGGTCGATGAAAGCACCAAAGCTTGTGATACGAGCAACTTTACCAGTTACGACATCACCAACAGCCAATTTACCGAATACTTCAGCACGAGCTGCTGCAGTAGCTGCTTCAACAACTTCACGACGTGAAAGGATGAAGCGGTTTTCTTTAGGATCAACTTCTTTGATTTTAGCATCAAATTCTTGGCCTACGAAACGTTCAGTGTTACGTACAAAACGAGTATCCAACATTGAAGCTGGGATGAATCCACGAACACCTTCAAATTCTACTGAAAGTCCACCTTTAACGGCACGAGTTCCTTTAACAGTAACAACTTCTTCTTCGCGTCCTACAAGTTTGTCCCATGCTTTGCGAGCTTCAAGGCGTTTTTTAGATACAAGGTATGTAACTGTATCAGTATCTTTACCAACTACTTGACGAAGTACAAGAACATCCAATACTTCTCCTACTTTCACAAAGTCATTGATATCTGCATCGCGATCGTTTGTCAATTCGCGAAGAGTCAAGACACCTTCAACACCAGTCCCAGAGATTGCAACGTTAGCTTGAGTCGCATCAACTGTCAATACTTCAGCACTAACAACATCACCAGGCTCAACTTGGCTAACGCTATTTAGCAAATCTTCAAATTCGTTCATCTAAAAAATCCTCCAACAATCAAGTCTTTTCCAAAACTTGACATACTTATAATTTTTTTCCTAAGCACCCGCAAGAACATGTTCGTATTGTTCACGTCTTTCAATATAAAAATAAAATACCCTAAGATATTTTTCTTTTTATCTTGAATTTATTACCTAAGAACTGGGGTAGCTGGATTCGAACCAACGCATGAGGGAGTCAAAGTCCCTTGCCTTACCGCTTGGCTATACCCCAATGATGAGATGGAGAGAGAGGGATTCGAACCCCCGAACCCGAAGGAGCGGATTTACAGTCCGCCGCGTTTAGCCTCTTCGCTATCTCTCCAATGCTTAACGAAAACTATTATATCATGAAATTTTCAAAAAAACAAGCATTATTTTGTTAAATTATAGTTTTCAATCAAAATTTCCACAGCTTTTTCAAGTTTTTTATAAAAACTATCGACATTTCCATTCTTTATGATGGCAAATTGGCTGTCTAATTCGGCAATTTCACCAATGACCTTTTTCCCGATCGTCAAAACGTATCCTTCATAGCTGTCTTTTCCAACAGTCACTTTTGCATCAGTTAATTGGATTTCAATTTTCTTATCTTTTTTACTCATACTGTACCTCTTTTCACTTTTTCTATTGTACAAGAAAATGCTCAAACTAGCAAGAAAAAACTCCATTTCAGTCCTTACAACAGCTATGGAGTTCTTCTTTATTTTATATTTTTTAGTCCACTTTGACAATCCATCCTTCAGGCGCTTCTACATCACCAAATTGGATACCGGTCAATTCATCATAGAGTTTACGTGTAACAGGACCTACTTCTGTTTCACTATAGAAAACATGGAAATCATCGCCATGTTGGATACCTCCAATTGGCGAAATAACCGCTGCTGTTCCACAAGCTCCTGCCTCTACAAAACGATCCAAATTATCGATTGGGACATCACCTTCAATCGGAGTCAAGCCCAAGCGGTGTTCTGCCAAGTAAAGCAAAGAATACTTGGTAATAGATGGCAAGATAGATGGACTCAATGGCGTAACAAATTCATTGTCTGCCGTGATTCCAAAGAAGTTGGCTGATCCGACTTCTTCAATCTTTGTATGTGTAGATGGGTCTAGGTAGATAACATCTGAAAATTGGCGTGACTTGGCCATTTTACCTGGGAGGAGGCTAGCAGCATAGTTCCCACCTACCTTGGCCGCACCTGTACCATTTGGAGCGGCACGATCGTATTCATCCTGAATCAAGAAGTTTGTTGGGACTAAACCACCTTTAAAGTAATTCCCAACTGGCATAGCAAAGATAGTGAAAATATACTCTTCTGCTGGTTTAACCCCGATAATATCCCCAACACCAATCAAAAGTGGACGAAGATAAAGGGTTCCACCTGTTCCATATGGTGGGACGTATTCTTCATTTGCACGCACAACTGCTTTACAAGCTTCTACAAACATTTCTGTCGGAACTTGTGGCATCAAAAGACGGTCGCAAGTACGTTGCAAACGCTTGGCATTTTCGTCAGGACGGAACAGTTGAACACTGCCGTCCTTGGTACGATAGGCTTTCAAACCTTCAAACGCTTGCTGTCCATAGTGGAGACTTGGAGAAGACTCTGAAATATGCAAGGTTGCATCCTCTGTCAGTTCTCCTTGATCCCATTGACCATTTTTGTAGTGAGCGATATAACGGTAAGGTAGTTTCATATAAGCAAAACCAAGATTTTCCCAATCAATTGCAACTGTCATGTGTTTCTCCTTTATACTATTCAAACTATGTGTTCTATTCTACACTTTTCTAATAAAATTTCAAGTATTATTTGTAATTTTCTGAAAATTTTTTCAACATAAAGAAATCAGCCCCTTGGACTGATTCTTTTTAAGGATTTGCTTTATCCTCTTTAAAGACTTCTTTGAGGTAAGCATCAAAAACTTCTTCATCTGAAATGGTGTCTGAGATAAAGCTTCCGTTGCTAGTACGTTCTGACAAGTTCAAATCTTGCAATCGGCTTTCATAGATTGTTCCCTTGTTAGATTGGACAAGGAGCGTTTGGTCGTTTTCTTCCACTTCTGTACTAAAAAGATCACCAACGAAACCTTGCTCTGCAACTGCTCCAGCCAAGAAGACACGGTGCGGTTTGTTTTTCAACTCACGCAAGACTTGTAGGCCTCGTTTGGCACGGCTGGTCGCTGGAATTTCCTCAATAGAAACACGTTTCAAGCTTCCACGTTGGGTCAAGAGGTAGAAGGATGAGGTGTTACAGATAAAGGCAGACTGAAGCGCATCATCTTCTTTCAGGTTCATAGCCTTGACACCTGCAGCCTTGGCACCGACAACGGGAACCTCTTCGATATTGAAACGAAGGGCATAACCATTTTGACTAATCAAAAGAACATCATCCAGTTTAATCGGAGCCACTGCTACAATCTGATCTGTCTCATCTTTAAGTTTAGCATACTTGACAGACTTAGACTTGTAGGTCCGCCATGGGGTGAATTCTTTGCGTTCTACACGCTTGATTTGGCCAAGACGAGTGGCTGCAAAGTAGGTTGTCGCATCATCAAACTGATCCACGACTTCTACATAAAGGATTTCTTCGTTAGTTTCAAAGTTTGTAATCGTTTGGCTCAGATGCTCTCCAATGTCCTTCCAGCGAATATCTGCTAATTCATGAATTGGACGATAGATGACATTTCCAAGAGTCGTAAACATCAAGAGGTGCTGGGTTGTCTTGGCAGTTTGTACAAAGATCAGACGATCATCATCACGTTTGCCAATTTCTTCCAGAGTGGAAGCGGCAAAGGAACGTGGGCTGGTACGCTTGATATAGCCTGCCTTGGTTACGCTGACGTAAGTATCTTCTTCAGCAATAAGACTAGCCGTATCAATCTCGATTGCTTTTGCAGTATCTTCCAAAGTACTCAAACGTGGTGTCGCAAATTTCTTTTTAACCTCACGAAGTTCTTTCTTCATGAGATTGTACATAGTCCGTTCATCACCGATGATGGCTGCAAGCATGGCAATCTTTTCACGCAATTCTGCTTCTTCTTCCTGCAAGACAACCACGTCTGTATTGGTCAAACGGTAAAGTTGTAAGGTCACGATGGCTTCAGCCTGCTCTTCTGTAAAATCATAGCTAACCTTAAGATTTTCCTTAGCGTCAGCCTTGTTCTCAGAAGCACGGATAAGGGCAATGACTTCGTCCAAAATCGAAATCACGCGAATCAAACCTTCGACGATGTGAAGACGTTTCTCAGCTTTTTCCTTGTCAAAGCGGGAACGAGCCAAAATTACTTCACGACGGTGGGCGATGTAGCTAGACAAGATTGGAACAATCCCGACCTGACGAGGCGTGAAATTATCAATCGCTACCATGTTGAAGTTGTAATTGATTTGCAGGTCTGTGTACTTGAAGAGATAGTTAAGAACCAGCTCGGTATTAGCATCTTTCTTAAGTTCAATAGCGATACGAAGACCGTCACGGTCAGACTCATCACGAACCTCAGCAATACCAGCCACCTTGTTATTGACACGAACATCATCGATTTTCTTGACGAGATTGGCCTTATTGATTTCATAAGGAATCTCAGTGATAACGATTTGCTCCTTACCGCCTTTTAGCTTTTCAATCTCCGTCTTAGAACGAACAACCACGCGCCCTTTCCCAGTTTCATAAGCCTTCTTTATTTCGTCACGACCCTGAATAATCCCTCCTGTCGGGAAATCTGGTCCAGGCAAGAATTCCATCAGCTTGTCCACCTTGGCTGTTGGGTGATCAATCATGTAAACAGTCGCATCAATGACCTCAGCTAAATTATGCGGAGGAATGTCTGTGGCATAACCAGCCGAAATACCAGTCGATCCATTCACCAAGAGGTTTGGAAAGGCTGCTGGTAAGACAGTGGGTTCTTTCTCGGTATCATCAAAGTTCCAAGCAAAAGGAACTGTCTTTTTCTCAATATCCTGAAGAAGGTACCCAGCAATTTCAGACAAACGTGCTTCAGTATAACGCATAGCCGCAGGTGGGTCCCCGTCCATAGAACCGTTGTTACCGTGCATTTCGACTAGAATCTCACGATTTTTCCAATCCTGAGACATACGAACCATGGCATCATAAATAGAACTGTCACCGTGTGGGTGGAAATTTCCCATGATGTTCCCGACAGACTTGGCCGACTTGCGGTAGCTCTTGTCAAAGGTATTGCCATCTTTATTCATCGAATAAAGAATACGACGCTGAACCGGCTTCAAACCATCCCGAATGTCTGGCAAAGCCCGGTCTTGAATAATGTACTTGGAGTAGCGACCAAAGCGCTCTCCCATGATGTCCTCCAGGGACATATTTTGAATATTAGACATAGGATACTAAGCCCGTAAAATGCAAAGGAAATTTATCTTTTTCACACAGTATTTAGGGCATGTTCAACTCCTTTCAAAGAATGTAGAGTAGGTTTTTATAGAATAAGGGATAATTTACAGAAATTAGTCTCGTGTTCAGTTACTATATATAACTAAACTATCTTTTCTGTAGTTTAATCTTTTAAATTATATATTTTTTTTAGTTAGTGATTTGAAAGTCTCTCCTCAGCATACTGAATCATCTGCTCCGCCACTTCCTTATCATAATCAAATCCCATCTTGTTAGCAAGGGATTGAGCTTCTTGGTGGAAAAGTTCCATGGTAGCATATAAAGACTGAGTGATTTTATCTAAACTTGAGAAATCAAGCAGATTTGAGAATTCTTTCTCTTTCTCAGCAGGTAAATAGTTAAAGAGATATTTGTAGTTCTTGCCAATATCAATCGTCCCCTTATCTGCTGCAACTCGCCAAGCCAAGACCTTCAAGAGTTCTTGTTGACAAATTCCGTAGAGATGATCCGTGGCATAGATGGCTTGCTTGCGACAAATCCCTTTAACCACGTAGGCTGACACCCACCAAAATTCATTGCAGGCTTTGTCAAACTCTATTGCACTAGCTGGGCTTGTCCAGTAACGTTGAGGATTTGGAGAATAGGGCACAAACAAGCCTTTCTCATCTTTCAAAACTGTATAATCAGCTTCACTATCCACCCACTCTTGAATTTGGTCTTTGGGGCAGAGGGTTAAATCAATCCGATTGCCATCTTCAAATAGCATCAGATAAAGTCGACGGTTGCCTAGGAGATTATGTTGCTCAATGATACGTGTGCCAAACTGGTCCAACCAAGAAAGATCCCTCGTCAGATTATCTAAATCGTCCATGACATAAACAACATCATAGTCTTGAAACTCGTCTTTTGGCGCTTTTGTATCAGTCCGTGAACCAGACATGGCGACAGCATCAATTTGTAAAGTTTCAGCAGTCTGTAAAATTAATCTCAGCATTTGTGCTTCACTTCTATGTTGTCTGCACATATCTTTTATAGAATTATTTTTCATTGCCGTCTTGCTCCTCTTGTTTTTGGATGCATCGTATTCTTTTCATCTCAAGTTCGCCTACTATCAATTGGATAGTTGAACAAATCCCCAAAACGATTAAAACAAAATAAAACAAATTAATATCGTTTCTATGATATATTTTAAAGCTTCTCCATAATACAAAAGTATTTACTAATGAAAGAAGGAAAAGTAAAATAGCATTGAATAGGAGTGTTATAGCAAACTTACTCTTAAAATACCTATAATGTTTTCCAATCCGATAGAGGGTATATAGTGAGAAAACAATCATCAAAGGTGTGAAGGCAAGTGCATAAAATAAGATAAACCCTATTCCTGAGTATGGTTTACTTTCCATGGGTAGATCTAATAGACAGATACCAATAGTGAGGATGTTCAATATAAACAAAGATACTGTGCGAGCACACTCTTTTCTACCTTTACTGGTCGTTAAATCATATATAATTCCAAAAATGGCTAGGAGAACAAGGAAAAAAGGCAACATTAATAACGTAATCAATACCGCACCTCCAATAGTTTTAGCGATTGTTTACATACAAAAGATGATCGTCACCTTTACTTGAACTTTACAACTCCCCTGTCTGGTAAAGGTTATACCCTTCGTAATAATATGAAGCATCCACATCCTTAAAGAAACAGGCCTGAGTGAGGTCATCCGTCAGATTATTGAGGAGGAGATACTTGAGTTCACCAATCGATACCGAGCTACGCTTCGTGGCTAGGAGGTAATCTTCCTTGTCCACGTGAGACCAGTCCACGACTTGCCCCAGATCAGCCTTGAGGAGATGATCCAGCCAGAGCCTCATACTTCTTCCGTTCCCTTCTCGAAAAGGGTGGGCGATATTTAGATCAAGGTACTTTTCGACAATCTGCCCAAAGGTCTGCTGAGGCATCCTGTCAATATTATCCAAGGAAGCTGCTAGATACATGACAGGCGCAAAGCGAACATTCCCTTTGGCGAGATTGACTGTCCGAATCTGGCCAGCGAAGTCATAGATTTCTTCAAATAAGAAGCCATGAATAACAGCCAGAGTCGCATAGGTGCCAGCTGCTTTATCGTCCAGAAGCTGCTTTTCAAAAAGCACTTTCACTCGGGTTTTGCTGATTTTTTCTTCCATCTTGGCTAGTTCAAGCGAATCCATCAGACCAAGTTTATTGTCAAGCGTCATAAATACAGCTCTTTTCATTTAGATAGATTTTCTAAGCCCTGTTCCCACAGGTTTAAAACCTACTATCTGATAAAATCCATCCGCTTCTGATATTAATTCAATGCGAGTCAAAGGATGTTTTTGATGAATTTCAGCGATCAATCGCCGTCCCAATCCTTTTCCGCGATAGGCTTTATCAATGATAATCTCAGCTAAAAAGGTCGTCATGACTTCATCTGTCAAGTAGCGGGCAAAACCAAGGATTTTCTGGTTCTCTTCAACTACCAAGTAATGGGACAGATTTGTTGAAAATAATGATGTCACTTTTTCCTCTGTAAAAGAAATCCATTTTTCATTTTGATAAAGGGCATAAATAGCTTGACAATCATTTGTGCTTGCAGGTCTGATTATCATTCTCTACTCCTTTCAAATCCGATGCGACCACTAACAATTTTTCAACTCAAATTTAGTTATATTCTAGTTGTTCTCCGTCGCTTCTTCTCTCGCCTTCTTAGCTGGCTTGCGTTTTTTATAGCGGCTGCGAATGGTGTTTAGGTGATCGCGGAGATTGACCACGTGAGTTCTTTCAGGATAAGCGTAGGCGTTGATTGCAGTAAGATCCACAAGGAAGTCATAGATTTCTTGTAGTTTTGCACGGACTTCCTTGTTTTGACTAGGTGCCTTGCCTTTTTGCTCAGCCAAGCGCTACTTATAGGCTTTTTCAAACTGAGCCTGCGCATTTGTTAAAGTTTCTACATGAGTTGTCAAATGCAGGATTGAGAGGGCAGTTTGGTAGTCAGTAGCTTTTAGCTCCTTGAGCAAATGGTTAATAGCTTCTGTCTCTTTTTCGTAGCTCATACTCGTTAGCCCAGCATAATGTTTGAAAAGTTTGCTGAGTTTGTCGTAAGCTTCCTTTCTACCTGCCTCTTTGACACGAGAGAAGGCCTTGACCAAACCAGTCAAGGTAGAAAGCGCATCATCACACTCACGATCAGACACTTCCAGACTAGCCACCGTTTGACTGGCCTTGGAACGGTGCAAACCAGCTTGCAAGGTTTCAAGAAGTTTCTCCATATCCCCAAGCTTCGCTGCGTAAACCTACTCAGACTTATTGGCTTTTGTAAAAGCCCCCAACTCGTCCTTGCTCTCAGATATAAGTTGGAAGAATTCGTTGTTTTCTAAAGCTTTTGTATCTAAACTGCTAATTCCATAATTTTTTTCATCTGGACAATCTCCAAATTTTTTATTTTAATGTACTTTTTACTTCGTCTGATTTTCGGAAATTCAAATGATAGGTTAGTTTATATTATAGTGATTTCGGCAAAATAAAAATCTAAATAAGTTTTAGAGCATCTTCTAAAGTTTTTGCCCCCTTTTCAAATTGTATCCTTTTTTCTCTTATTTCTTGGTCAGAAAAATAAATTCCTTTGTATTCCGAACGTCTAACAACAGGATAGAAATAATTCTTATTCCTTGAGCGATTGATTAATTTTTGATTTTTCAAATAATCAAAAATTACTTGTTGCTGATTTTCTGAAAACATAAATATTTCATCTTTTGAAATATCATCTGGTAATTGTTCAATATCTAAGGCGTTTGTATCTACACCCAGAAATTTTTGAGCTCTTCCTATATGACTAAAAATAGCATTTTTTTCTTGACCCAGTACGAGGTAAAATATTCTTTCTCCCTCATCGTTTTTTACTATATCTGAATTATCTTTAAAGATATTTTCAAAACAATCTTTATAAACTTCTTTGTATCCTTCAAGATAAAATTTACGATAGCTAACATATCCCTCGTAATCTGAAGGTAATTTAGACAAATTAAAATCTACATCAAAATTTGGTATAAAGACATGAGTTTCCTCCAAATCATTTTCCAAAGAAGGAATTCTCTTGCGGATAATGGGTTTTAAAAATATTTCTGTTCCAATAGGATATTTAGAGTCTTTGCTATAAAAAACAGCTTTTACTTCATAAAAAATTTCTTCAATATCAGCATTAAAATAGTCAGTGACTAAATTTTCATAATAAGCCTGACTTCTTCTATTGACGAACGAACTAGATTCTTTATTCGCAACACTAAATTGTAGAAATATGTTCTTCTCTTTGCTATTTATAATATCTTTGGCACTACTATATTTATCATTGCATGAATAATCAGAAATAAAACTATAAAATTGTTTACCTAGAATATGCCCCGAGTGAAAAAAATATTGTCCATCTAACTTCTTAGGATTATACTGCCCTTCTAATATATTGGGAGAGCTTAGCTTAGAAACATTTTTATTTTTTTGCGATTTGAGTACGCAAGACCAGCCTCTTCTAAAGAATTTAAATTTTTCTCCTTTAACACTCGATATATCGCTCACATCATCTTTTACTATTTTAAAGTAGCATCCCGATTCACAAAATTCTAACCTAATAGAATGTGGTTCTCTATCAATAGAAGCCAATCTAGACAATCTCTCATTTAATCCACTATTTTCTAATAAATAGACTAATTCGTCTTTATCTTTCAATCCAATCCTAGTCAGAACATCTGATTCTTTCATAAGAGTTCCCCTTTTCACAGTGCAAAACTCTAATTTTGAATGTATTTCAAAATTATATTGTAATTTTTGTTATTTTTTTCTTTTAAATGACTGCTATGAGAATTATTTATTTCTTGCTCAGGATATGAAATCGGAGGACCGTTGTATTTAAATAATTTATGAAACTCATCCTCTTTGCCTACATACACTGGAATATCATAAAAAAGAGCTCCTTTATTATCTTGATACTGATCACCTGTAATATCAACTATTATATCTTCGTAGGCAACTAACCAAGCATGAGAATCTCCTTCCCATCCAGAACCATATTCACCAGAAACATATAATGATTCAATACCTTTTTCATATAAATACCTCTGAAGGTAGTCACTTACATAGCTACAACATCCTACAGGAAAGTTTATTAGGTTATGATCAATTTCTCCCGCCTGAATTGCTTTTTCAATAGCTTGTCTATATTTTGTTGCTATTTCTTTCAATTCATTTATCATAACTTGTTTATTTTGCATTATTCAAAACGCCCCACTCTCTTCCAGCGTAAACTTAACATTATCTTCAATCCATTTACGGCGTGGTTCGACCTTGTCTCCCATGAGGACGTTTACGCGGCGTTCAGCGCGTGCTAGGTCTTCGATCGTAACACGGATGAGGGTACGCGTTTCTGGGTTCATGGTTGTTTCCCAAAGCTGGTCCGCATTCATCTCCCCTAGACCTTTGTAGCGTTGGAGGGTTGCGCCTTTGCCAAACTGCTTGCGGAGTTCTTCTAACTCGCCGTCCGTCCATGCATAGGCCACTTCTTCTTTCTTGCCTTTGCCTTTGGACATCTTGTACAGAGGCGGAAGGGCGATATAGACATGTCCTGCCTCAACTAGCGGACGCATATAACGGTAGAAGAATGTTAAAAGAAGAGTTTGGATATGGGCACCATCGGTATCCGCATCGGTCATGATAATGATCTTGTCATACTTAGCATCTTCAAGAGAGAAGTCTGCTCCCACACCCGCACCAATGGTATAAATCATGGTATTGATTTCTTCATTTTTGAGGATATCCGCCATCTTGGCCTTGGCTGTATTGATAACCTTACCTCGAAGTGGCAAGATAGCCTGGAACTTACGGTCACGACCTTGTTTGGCAGAACCACCGGCAGAGTCCCCCTCAACCAGGTAGAGTTCATTTTTTGCAGGATTCTTAGACTGGGCTGGGGTCAATTTTCCAGACAACAAGCCCTTGTCTTTCTTGTTTTTCTTACCATTTCGGCTCTCATCACGCGCTTTGCGAGCCGCCTCACGAGCATCACGCGCCTTGATAGCCTTGCGAATGAGATTGGAAGCCAGCTCCCCATTTTCCATAAGAAAGAAGGTCAACTTATCAGCCACAATCCCATCCACAACTGGACGAGCTAGTGGACTCCCCAGTTTATCCTTTGTCTGTCCTTCAAACTGCAAGTGTTCTTCAGGAACCAGAATAGAAAGAACGGCTGCTAGTCCCTCGCGGTAGTCTGACCCTTCAAGGTTTTTATCTTTTTCCTTGAGAAGTCCCGTCTTACGCGCATAGTCATTCATAACCTTGGTAATGGCAGACTTGAGTCCTGTCTCATGCGTTCCACCGTCCTTAGTACGAACGTTATTGACAAAGGATAGAATGTTATCTGAAAATCCATCATTGTACTGGAGGGCAACTTCCACTTGGAAACCATTGTCTTCCCCCTCAAAGTACAGAACTGGTGTCAAGGTTTCCTTGTCTTCATTGAGGTAAGAAACAAAGTCTTGCACCCCATTCTCATAATGAAACTCGATTGCTTCATCTGTTCGCTTGTCCGTCAATGACAAGGTAACGTTTTTCAAAAGAAAGGCTGACTCATTGAGTCGTTCTGAAATGATATTGTACTTGAAGTCAGTCGTAGAAAAAATCGTCGCGTCAGGCATGAAGGTGACTTTGGTACCTGTCTTAGACTTGGGTGCTGTACCAACTTTCTTCAAGGTTGTGACGGGTTTCCCACCATTTTCAAAACGTTGCTTGTAGACTGCACCATCACGAGTGATTTCAACTTCTAACCAACTAGAAAGAGCATTAACAACGGAAGAACCCACCCCGTGGAGACCTCCAGATGTCTTATAGCCCCCTTGACCGAATTTCCCTCCTGCGTGAAGAATAGTAAAGATAACCTCAACAGTTGGAATTCCCATGGCGTGCATACCAGTCGGCATCCCACGACCATGGTCTTGAACCGTTAGACTGCCGTCTTTATTGATGGTCACATCAATGCGATCACCGAAGCCAGACAAGGCCTCATCGACTGCATTGTCCACAATTTCCCAGACTAGGTGATGGAGACCTGCACCGTCGGTCGAACCGATATACATCCCCGGACGTTTACGGACCGCATCCAACCCTTCTAGCACCTGAATGGCGTCATCATTGTAGTTATTAATATTGATTTCCTTTTTTGACACAAGGAACCTCCTATTTGTTCATCTTTTCTATTTTACAGGTTTTCTAGCGATTTTGCAAAGCTTTTCCCTTTCAGCTGTCACAATTTCACAGGATATTCTCTGACTTTCTATACCATTTCATGGTATAATAGTTTTATGATGACTTTTGTATTATTAATTTTAGCTTATCTGCTAGGTTCGATTCCGTCTGGTCTATGGATTGGACAAATCTTCTTTCAAACAAATCTGCGTGAACATGGTTCCGGAAACACCGGAACAACCAATACTTTCCGAATTTTAGGCAAGAAAGCGGGTATGGCAACCTTTGTGATTGACTTCTTTAAAGGAACCTTGGCCACTCTCCTTCCAATCCTTTTCCACCTTCAAGGTGTATCACCTCTTGTATTTGGACTTTTGGCTGTAATTGGACATACTTTTCCTATCTTTGCCGGCTTTAAAGGTGGTAAGGCTGTAGCAACTAGTGCTGGAGTGATTTTCGGATTTGCGCCTGTTTTCTGTCTTTATCTAGCAATCGTATTCTTTGGAAGTCTCTATCTAGGTAGTATGATTTCACTGTCTAGCGTTACTGCTTCTATCGCAGCCGTTATCGGAGTTCTCCTATTTCCACTATTTAGTTTTATCCTGAGCAGCTATGATCCTCTCTTCATTCTGATTATCCTAGCACTTGCTAGCCTGATTATCATTCGTCACAAGGATAATATCGCACGCATCAAAAATAAAACTGAAAATCTCGTCCCTTGGGGATTGAACCTAACCCATCAAAATCTTAACAAATAAAACGCCAGTTTGAAACTGGCGTTTTTTTGTATGCTTATTTTGACTTGATGTAGTTGATACCATCTGCCTTTGGTGCAACAGCTTTTCCAAAGAAGGCTGCCAAGACAATGACTGTCAAAACATAAGGCGCAATTTGTAGGTAGACCGCAGGTACTCCTTGTAGGAAAGGCAATTGAGAACCGATAACTGCCAAACTTTGTGAAAGTCCAAAGAAGAGACTGGAAAGCATAGCACCGATTGGGTTCCATTTACCAAAGATCATTGCCGCAAGAGCGATAAATCCGGGCCCTACAATGGTTGTTACTGAGAAGTTGACTGAGATTGATTGGGCGTAGATAGCTCCCCCAATTCCCCCAAGGAAACCTGAAATGATAACCCCAAGATATCGCATCTTGTAGACATTGATTCCCAAGGTATCCGCTGCTTGAGGGTGTTCACCGACAGAGCGAAGGCGAAGACCAAAGCGTGTCTTAAAGAGAATAAACCAAGCAAGGAACGAGAATGCAATCGCAATATAACCTAGCAAACTTGTTGACTTAAAGAAAATATCTCCAATCACTGGAATATCAGCCAAAACTGGGAAGTCAAAGCGTCCAAAAGTCTGGCTTAAGTTATCTGTTTGTCCTTTGTTATAAAGAACTTTAACCAAGAAAACCGCTAGGGCAGGAGCCATCAAGTTCAATACTGTACCACTGACAACATGGTCCGCACGGAAATGAACCGTCGCTGCCGCGTGGATGAGGGAGAAAATGGCTCCCACGACACCAGCAACCAACAAGGAAATCCAAGGAGTCGCTGCTCCAAGTTGTTCTGCAAACTCAAGGTTAAAGACAACCCCAGAAAAGGCTCCCATAACCATAATTCCTTCAAGACCGACGTTAACGACACCACCACGTTCAGAGAAAACTCCTCCGATACTCGTGAAAATAAGTGGTGCTGAGTAAATCAGCATAGAAGAGACCAAGAGGGTGAGTAATGTTGTAATAGACATCCTTACTTACCTCCTTTAACTTGTTTTTTAGGTTTGACAAAGCGTTCGATAATATAGTGAACGCTGACAAAGAAGATAATAGACGCTGTTACAATGCTGACAAGCTCAGACGGAACTTGCGCTGCGTTCATACCCGGTGCTCCTACTTGCAAAACTCCAAATAAGAAGGCTGCAAAGAGAATTCCAATTGGTGAATTTCCAGCAAGCAAACTAACTGCCATCCCGTTAAATCCGATAGCTAATGATGAACCCTGAACGTAAACGTTTTGGAAGGTTCCTAGACCTTCGACAGCTCCACCAAGACCAGCCAAAGCACCAGAGATAATCATTGATAGAATAATTGTACGTTTTGCTGAAATACCAGCGTACTCTGAAGCATGGGGATTAAGACCAACTGCACGGATTTCAAAACCGAGAGTCGTTTTCTTGAGCAAGAACCAAATCACCCCAACAGCAATGATAGCAAAGAAGATACCGATATTCATACGAGAATTGCCAGTCAACTCAGATAACCATGGTGTCTGGTAACTAGCATTGGCACTCACACGAATCGTTGAGTCTGTACTTTGCATAAAGTCTTTCGGGAAAGAATGAATAAAGGCGTTCCCTACATACAATACAATGTAGTTCATCATGATGGTTACGATAACCTCTGACGTACCGAGATAAGCTCTGAGAATACCTGGAATCGCACCAACAATTCCACCTGCGATCAGAGCAATCACCACAGTCGCTAAAATCAACATTGGACGTGGCATATCTGGATGCGACAAGGCAAACCAACCGCTTAGAATCCATCCCGCTAGCGCTTGACCTGGCAAACCAACGTTAAAGAAACCTGCCCGACTAGCGACAGCGAAACCAAGACCAATCAAGACCAGAGGACCCATGGCACGGAAAATTTCTCCAATCCCACGGAGGCTACCAAAAGCTGTATAAAACAACTCCTCATACCCCCAGATAGCATCGTAGCCGAAAATCCACATGACAATGGCTCCGAGCAAGATTCCTAAGAATACGGAAATCAAGGGAACCGAAATTTGTTGTAATTTTTTAGACATCACTCTTCTCCTTTCCCAAGTTTCCACCAGCCATCAAGACACCAAGTTCTTGTTTGTTAGTCGTTTCTGGCGATACAATACCTTGAATCTTACCATCGTGAATAACAGCAATTCGGTCTGAGACATTTAAAATCTCATCCAATTCAAAGCTGACAACAAGGACAGCCTTTCCGTTATCACGTTCTTCAATCAAACGTTTGTGGATATATTCAATGGCACCGACATCCAAACCACGAGTTGGTTGGCTGACGATAAGGAGTTCAGGATCACGATCAATCTCACGAGCAATAATCGCTTTTTGTTGATTTCCTCCTGAAAGAGCTGCTGCTGGAACAAATTCGCTTGCCGCACGGACGTCAAATTCTTCCATTAATTGCTTTGCATGTGAAGTGATATTCGCATAGTTCAAAATACCATTCTTACTGAGTGGTTCTTTATAGTAGGTTTGAAGAGCGATATTTTCTGAAATCATCATCTCCAAAATCAATCCATCACGGTGACGGTCTTCAGGAACATGCCCTACACTGAGTTCCGTAATTTGTCGTGGGTGCATTCCCACGATTGATTTGCCTTTTAATTCAATACTACCAGACTCAACCTTACGAAGACCTGTAATGGCTTGAATGAGTTCAGATTGACCATTGCCATCAATACCCGCAATACCAACAATCTCACCAGCACGAACATCCAAAGAAAGATTCTTCACAGCTGGTACACCGCGATTTTCATTAACAACCAAGTCCTTAATAGACAAAACAACTTCTTTTGGTTGAGGTGCCTGTTTCTCCGTTTTAAAGGAGACAGAGCGCCCTACCATCATTTCTGCCAAATCAGCATTGGTAGCTCCAGCAATCTCAACCGTCTGGATTGATTTACCACGACGGATAACCGTCACACGATTGGATACCGCACGAATTTCATCCAGTTTATGGGTAATCAAAATAATGGATTTTCCTTCTTTGACAAGATTTTTCATGATAGCCATCAACTCGTCAATCTCTGAAGGAGTCAATACAGCTGTAGGTTCATCAAAGATAAGGATATCAGCACCACGATAAAGTGTTTTCAAGATTTCTACACGTTGTTGGGCACCAACGGAAATATCCGCCACCTTAGCAGCAGGATCCACTGCCAAACCATAACGTTCAGAAAGAGCCTTGATTTCTCTAGTAGCTTCAGCTATATCTAGCATACCATTTTTAGTGATTTCACTCCCCAAAATGATATTCTCAGCTACTGTAAAAGCTTCGACCAACATAAAATGTTGGTGAACCATCCCGATTCCCAAACTAGCTGCTTTAGAAGGCGAGTCCAGCTTAACAACTTGGCCATTTACCACAATCTCACCACTAGTTGGTTCTAAAAGTCCTGCCAGCATATTCATTAGAGTGGATTTACCCGCTCCATTTTCTCCTAAAAGTGCATGGATTTCACCTTTTCGCAGTTGCAAATTGATCTTGTCGTTTGCTACAAATTCACCAAACACCTTGGTGATATCCCGCATCTCAATGACATTTTCGTGTGCCATATGCTCTTCCTTTCAGAGGTTTATTTTATTTCAATAAAACCTGCTAATCACATTAACAAGCTCTATTGAGACAAAATTTGCCTCAATTCTTAAAGAAGCGACCGATGGCCGCTTCCTAAGAAATGACTTTTATCCATTATTTTTCAGGAACTTTTACACTTCCGTCAAGGATTTTAGCTTTTGCATCTTCGACAGCCTTTTTACCTTCTTCTGAAAGGTTTGTTACTGCCAAGTCAACCCCTTTATCTTTCAATGAGTAGACGATAACTTGTCCACCAGGGAATTCACCTTTTTCTGTTTTGTTGGCAATATCTTTTACAGTTGTACCAACTTGTTTCAATGTAGATACAAGAACGAAGTTTGATTCTTTACCATCTTTAGAAGTGTATTTACCTTCTGCTGCTTGGTCACGGTCTACACCAATAACCCAAACTTTTTCGTTTTCATTTTTGCTTTCGTTCAAAGATTTTGCTTCAGCAAAGACACCAGCACCTGTACCACCAGCTGCTTGGTAGACAACGTCTGCACCTGCAGCGTATTGAGCTGCTGCAATTGTTTTACCTTTGGCAGCATCACCAAATGAACCAGCGTAGTCAACTTGTACTTTGATAGATGGGTCTACTGACTCAACACCAGCCTTAAATCCAGCAGCGAAACGTGAAATAACTTCAGATTCGATACCACCTACAAAACCAACTTGTTTTGTTTTAGTTGTTTTAGCTGCTGCAACACCAGCAAGGTAAGCTGCTTCGTTATCAGCAAATGTTACGCTCGCAACATTCTTTTGATCTTTGATCACATCATCAATCAAGACATAGTTTAAGTCAGAGTGGTCTTTTGCTGCATCTTTAACTGCATTATTAAGGGCAAAACCAACACCGAAGATCAGGTTGTAACTTCCAGCCGCTTGTTGCAAGTTGTTAGCATAGTCTGCTTCGCTTGTTGATTGGAAATAAGTAAAGCCTTTATCTTTAGAAAGATTGTGTTCTTTACCCCAGTCTTGCAAACCTTCCCAAGCTGATTGGTTAAATGATTTATCATCAACACCACCAGTATCTGTTACGATCGCTGCTTTCGTCTTCATTTCAGATGAAGATGAAGCTGCATTACGAGAAGAGCGGTTACCACATGCAGCAAGTCCAACTGCTGCCACTGCAACTAGACCAAGGCCTAGCCATTGTTTCTTGTTCATTACTGAACCTCCTAAATAAGATGTGCAACGATGTTGCAAGTATAGATCGTTTGGTCACGTAGACCACAGCCACTCGAAGAGTAGCTCAGACTAGTTTAAGTCTGTAAATGAGTATGGAAGTAACTCCCCGACCGTCATCTCGACCGTCGATTTATCTTTAGCGACTAAGGTCACTTTTAGATCTTGTTCAAAAAATTCAACCATGACCTGGCGGCAAGCACCACATGGCGAAATGGGTTTTTCAGTTTGTCCGTAGACAATCAACTCTGAAAACTCTCGTTGCCCCTCCGAAACTGCTTTAAAAATAGCAGTACGTTCTCCACAATTAGTCAAGGGATAACTAGCATTCTCAATGTTCACACCCGTATAAATACTACCATCCTTGGCTACTAAAACAGCACCTATGGGAAAATGAGAATAGGGGACATAGGCTTGTTTGCTGGTTTCAATTGCTAGTTCAATCAACTCAGTAGTCGCCATCTGCCAATTCTCCTTTTAAGATTGCTACACCAGCAGATGTTCCAATACGGGTAGCGCCTGCTTCCACAAAAGCGACAGCATCTGCATATGAACGCGCTCCACCAGCTGCCTTAACTCCCATATCTGGCCCGACTGTTTTACGCATCAACTGAACATCCTCAATAGTGGCACCACCAGTTGAAAAGCCAGTTGATGTTTTGACAAAGTCAGCGCCTGCTTTCTGGGATAATTGGCAGGCCACAACCTTTTCATCGTCTGTCAACAAGCAAGCTTCAATAATAACCTTCACTAGCTTATCGCCACTTGCTTCTACGACAGCACGGATGTCTGATTCAACTAAATCCAGATTGCCTGATTTGAGGGCACCGACATTGATAACCATATCAATCTCATCTGCACCGTTTTGGACAGCTTCTTTTGTTTCAAAAGCTTTCACAGCTGAAGTTGTTGCTCCCAAAGGAAAACCTACTACTGTACAAACCTTTACATCTGAGCCTTCAAGCCCTGTTTTCGCATGTTTAACCCATGTAGGATTAACACAAACGCTGGCAAAGTCATACTCACGCGCTTCAGATAGCAAACGATCAATTTGTTCTTGACTTGCATCTTGCTTTAAAAGCGTATGATCAATATATTTATTTAACTTCATATTCGGATTCTCCCTGGTTTTATGAGATAATTTCTATAATTTCTCGTAAACTTTGCACTCCATCATTTATTTTAACATATTTTTGAAATTCTGTAACTAGTTCAGAAGAAATTTTTCCATTTGTATAAACTTTTGCAACAATTTCTCCTTTTTGAACGGAGTCTCCAACTTTCTTTTCAAAAACAATTCCTGTTTCATAGTCCAAGTCATCAGACTTAACTGCACGACCGGCTCCTAGTCTCATGGCATAGAGGCCAAATTCCATAGCTGGAAGAGCTGAAATAACACCCGTTTCTTGAGCAGGGATTTCCACCACATGGGCAACCTTGACGGGGCGATAGAGGTCTTCTAAATCACCGCCTTGACCTGCTACCATTTCTTCAAACTTAGCCAGCGCTTGACCATTTTCAAGGTGTTGACGAACTTCTTCAACTGTCTTCTCAACATTTGCCAAACTAAGCATAATCTGAGCTAGTTCACAAATAAAGTGACTAATATCTTCTCGGCCTTTTCCTTGGAGAATCTCGATTGCCTCAAGAATTTCGAGACGATTGCCAATGGCTCTTCCCAAGGGTTGGCTCATATCGGTAATGACTGCTACCGTCTTTCGACCAACGGCCTTACCAAGATCCACCATGGTTTGAGCCAATTCACGCGCCTCATCAACCGTCTTCATGAAGGCACCCTCACCGACCGTTACGTCTAGCAAAATGGCATCCGCTCCTGCAGCAATTTTCTTGCTCATAACAGAACTAGCAATCAAAGGAATCGTGTCGACAGTTGCTGTCACATCACGGAGGGCATAGAGAAGTTTGTCTGCTTTAACCAGCTGATCTGATTGACCAATGACAGATACACCAATATCTTGAACCTGTTTGATAAAATCCTCTTGACTACGCTCCACTTGGTAGCCCTTGATCGCTTCTAACTTATCTAAAGTTCCGCCAGTGTGTCCTAGTCCACGACCACTCATTTTTGCAACCGGCACACCAAAGCTGGCTACTAAAGGAGCTAAAATCAAGGTCACCTTATCACCAACACCACCTGTCGAGTGTTTATCTACTTTGATACCAGCTATGGCTGACAAATCAAACTCCTGACCCGTCTTAACCATATTCATCGTCAGGTCAGAAATCTCACGTGTGGTCATTCCTTTGAAATAAACCGCCATAGCAAAGGCAGACATTTGATAGTCTGGAACAGTTCCAGCCACATAGCCTTCTACCAACCACTTAATTTCACTTGAGGTCAGTTCTTGACCATCTCGTTTTTTTTGGATTAAATCAACTGCTCTCATTCTTTCACACTTCTAAGGATATAATAACCCTTGTCTTTCTTTACGATTTCACAATTTCCAAAAACGTCTTCCATCTTACTTTTAGCACTAGGAGCCCCCTGTTTTTTCTGAATGACGATGGTCAAATCTCCTCCGTCTTTCAAGAAATCTCTGCTCTTTTCGATAATCTCATGAACAACTTGTTTACCCGCTCGAATAGGCGGATTGGAAATGACATGGTCAAATGTCCCTTCAACTTGCTCATAGATGTTGGATTGGAAAATCCTCGCTTCAACCTTATTTCGTTCAGCATTTTGTCGCGCTAAATCCAAGGCGCGATTATTGATATCGACCATGGTTGCTTGGACACCGTAAGCCTTGACCAAAGAAATCCCTAGGGGACCATACCCACAGCCGACATCAAGGACCGTTTCTCCTTCGTTGATCTCTAGGCACTTGAGCAAGAGCTGACTCCCAAAGTCAACCATTTTCTTGCTAAAAACACCTGCATCCGTGAAAAAGGTCATTTTATGTCCTAGCAACTCTACTCTCAACTCATGAATGTCGTGAGCAGCGTCAGGATTTTCTGCATAATACATTTTACTCATGAAACTATTTTACCATAATTTAGTGAAATGTTAAATCGTTTACAAAGCTGAAATTCAATAAACAAACTAAATCTGTTATGATAATAATTAAATGACCTTTGTATTTTTCACTCTATTTTTCCCTGTTAGAGGCAACTTATAGCAACTTTCAAGAATCAGAATGATAAATATCGAATTTCATTCTCTCTTTGACTACGAAATATGATATACTAAGATATCGAACGAGGAAAAATTATGACCAACGAATTTTTACATTTTGAGAAAATCAGCCGTCAAACCTGGCAGTCCTTGCATCGCAAGACAACCCCTCCCTTGACGGAAGAAGAACTAGACTCCATCAAGAGTTTTAATGACCAAATCAGCCTACAAGATGTGACAGACATCTATCTGCCACTGGTTCACCTTATCCATATCTATAAAAAAGCCAAAGAAGATTTGTCTTTCTCAAAAGAAATCTTTCTTCAAAGAGATAGCAAGCCCCAACCTTTTATTATTGGGGTTTCGGGTAGTGTTGCTGTGGGGAAATCGACCACTAGTCGCTTACTTCAGATTCTTCTATCACGTACTCTCCCGGATGCTACTGTAGAATTGGTGACAACTGACGGTTTTCTCTATCCCAACCAAACTTTAATTGACCAAGGTATCTTAAATCGCAAAGGTTTTCCAGAGAGTTATGACATGGAAGCCTTGCTGAATTTTCTTGACCGCCTAAAGAATGGGCAGAATGTTGATATTCCAGTCTATTCTCATGAAGTGTATGACATCGTCCCTGGGGAGAAACAACGCGTTAAGGCTGCGGATTTTGTCATCGTTGAAGGAATCAATGTCTTCCAAAATCCTCAAAATGAGCGCCTTTACATCACTGATTTCTTTGATTTCTCCATCTATGTGGATGCTGCTGTCGAAGACATTGAAGGTTGGTATCTGGATCGTTTCTTAAAACTCCTCAGCTTTGCCCAAAATGATCCCAACAGCTACTACCACCGCTTTACGCAAATGCCAATAAGAGAGGTCGAAGCCTTCGCTCATCAGATCTGGACCAGCATTAATCTAATAAATCTACAAAACTATATCGAACCGACAAGGAATCGTGCCGAGATCATTCTCCACAAGGCTAAAAACCATGAAATCGATGAAATTTACCTAAAAAAATAATTTCCCCTTGTCAAAACCTGAGTTTTCAGATATAATGGTATAGTTAGTAAATATGGAGGTAAGAACATTGGCAAACATTAAATCAGCTATCAAACGCGCTGAATTGAACGTTAAACAAAACGAAAAAAACTCAGCTCAAAAATCAGCTATGCGTACTGCTATCAAAGCTTTCGAAGCAAACCCTTCTGAAGAACTTTTCCGTGCTGCTAGCTCAGCTATCGACAAAGCAGAAACTAAAGGTTTGATTCATAAAAACAAAGCAAGCCGCGATAAAGCTCGTCTTTCAGCTAAACTTGCTAAATAAGAAACAGTCCATAGAGGCTGTTTTTTTGTCCTCTAATAAGAAAAGGTAGAAAATGAAAATCGCAATCATCGGATATTCTGGAGCCGGCAAGTCAACTCTAGCTGAGAAGTTATCAAACTACTACTCCATCCCCAAACTGCATATGGATACTCTCCAATTTCAACCTGGTTGGCAAGATAGTGACCGCGAATGGATGTTGGGCGAGATGAAGGACTTTCTCACTAAGCACGAAGCTTGGGTCATCGATGGCAACTACTCTTGGTGCTATTACAAAGAAAGAATGCAGGAAGCTGACCAAATCATCTTTCTCAACTTTTCACCATGGACTTGTCTCTTTCGAGCCTTTAAACGGTATCTCACATACCGAGGCAAGGTCAGAGAAAACATGGCAGCAGGCTGCCCTGAACGCTTTGACTGGAACTTTATCAGATGGATTCTCTGGGATGGACGGAGCAAATCCGCTAAAGAACGTTATCAGCAGATTCAAGAAACCTATCCGGAGAAAGTAATTGTCCTCAGGTCACAAAAGGAGATGGACCAGTTCTTAGAAAAGCTCACACATAACAAGAAAAACCAACGTGTATAACGTTGGTTTTTTGCTTTTACCCAATCACACTTCCATTTGGTACAGCTGGATCAACTGTGAGAAGGGTTAATTGTCCATCATGTTCAGCTGAGAGGATCATCCCTTGGCTGGCATATTTCTTCATCATCTTACGCGGTTTGAGGTTGGCAACAATTTGGACTTTCTTGCCGACCAATTCTTGTTCGTTTGGATAGTATTTAGCTATTCCTGAGAGGATTTGACGGTCTTCGCCATCACCAGCATCGAGGCGGAATTGGAGCAACTTATCAGAACCTTCCACTTTAGAAACTTCTTTGACCTCTGCGACACGGATTTCGACCTTATCAAAGTCTTCAAACTTGATTTCATCCTTGTTGAGTTTGAGTTCAACTTCATCTGGATTCCATTCTTTTTCGACGGCTGGTTTGTTACCTTCCATTTGTTCCTTGATATAGGCAATCTCTTCTTCCATGTCCAGACGTGGAAAGATCGGTGTTCCTTTGGCAACAACAGTCACACCTGCAGGGAAAACTGCCAAGCTCAAGTTTTCTAGGCTAGAAACTTCTGCTAGACCAAGTTGTGCCAATACAGCGCGACTAGTTCCCATCATAAATGGCTCAATCATGTGAGCTACAACACGAAGGCTAGCTGCCAAGTGGCTCATGACACTTGCCAATTGGTCACGAAGAGCTTCATCCTTAGCCAAGACCCATGGGGCTGTCTCATCGATGTATTTGTTGGTACGTGAGATAAGTGTCCAGACTGCTTCTAAAGCACGTGGGTAGTCAACTGCTTCCATGTGAGTATGATAGTCACTGATAGATTGCTCTGCTACTTGGGCAAGAGAATGGTCAAACTCTGTCACACCTTCTACATAGGCAGGGATTCGCCCATCAAAATACTTGTTAATCATGGAAACCGTACGGTTGAGGAGGTTTCCAAGGTCATTGGCCAATTCATAGTTGATACGGCCGACATAGTCTTCTGGAGTGAAGGTTCCGTCTGAACCGACAGGAAGACTACGCATGAGGTAGTAGCGAAGTGGATCAAGTCCATAACGTTCTACTAGCATTTCAGGGTAAACGACATTCCCTTTAGACTTAGACATCTTACCGTCTTTCATGACGAACCAACCGTGGGCAATCAAGCGGTCAGGCAATTTCATATCCAACATCATGAGAAGGATTGGCCAGTAGATTGAGTGGAAACGAAGGATGTCTTTCCCTACCATGTGGAAGACCGTTCCATTCCAGAACTTGTCGTAGTTAGCATGATCGTCTTGACCATATCCAAGAGCTGTCGCATAGTTGAGAAGGGCATCAATCCAAACGTAGACTACGTGTTTTGGATTGGAAGGGACTGGCACACCCCAGGTAAAGGTTGTACGAGAAACCGCTAAGTCTTCCAAACCTGGCTCAATAAAGTTACGCAACATTTCATTGAGACGACCATCTGGAGTGATGAAGTCAGGGTGAGATTTGAAAAATTCAACCAAACGATCTTGGTATTTGCTGAGGCGAAGGAAATAGGATTCTTCAGAAACCCATTCGACCTCGTGGCCTGATGGAGCGATACCGCCAGTTACATTTCCAGCTTCGTCACGGAAAACTTCTGCAAGCTGGCTTTCTGTAAAGAATTCCTCATCTGAGACTGAATACCAACCAGAGTATTCACCCAAGTAGATATCATCTTGAGCAAGCAAGCGTTCAAAGACCTGAGCCACTACTTTTTCATGGTAATCATCAGTTGTACGGATGAATTTATCGTATGAGATATCGAGTAATTTCCAGAGTTCTTTGACACCAACTGCCATGCCATCAACATAAGCTTGTGGCGTGATGCCAGCTTCTTCCGCTTTTTGCTGGATTTTCTGACCATGCTCGTCAAGACCTGTCAAATAAAAGACATCGTAGCCCATGAGGCGTTTGTAACGAGCTAGGACATCACAAGCGATGGTTGTGTAGGCAGAACCGATATGAAGTTTACCAGATGGATAGTAAATCGGTGTTGTAATATAAAAATTCTTTTCAGACATAATTTTTCCTTTCCAGGCAAATGAAACCTGTTTTTCTAACACTTCATTATATCATATTTTTAGTGATTTTCGATAGGAAAATCCATACAAAAACAAGATAGACAAGTGTCCATCTTGTTTATCTTATTCATAGCGAAGGGCTTCGATCGGATCAAGCTTAGACGCTTTATTGGCTGGTAAGACCCCAAAGATCATACCAACGCTGGCCGAAACAGCCAAGCTAAAGAGAGCAATCGGTAGCGAGACACCAATTTCTATTCCTTCCATCATATTTTTTAGCAAGGCCCCTGCTAGTGCGGTCAAGCCTGCTGCACTAACAAGTCCGATAAGACCACCTAATAAGGTCAAAATCATGGACTCAATCAAAAACTGTACCAAGATATTAGCCCGTGTAGCTCCCAATGCTTTACGAAGACCAATCTCACGAGTACGCTCCGTTACAGAAACCAGCATAATATTCATAACTCCAGTCCCTCCCACAAAAAGAGAGATTCCTGCGATAGCACTGATAATAGCGGTCATAAAACCAAAGATTTGCTGAACCTCTGCAAAAGCGGCGGTTTCGTCTACAACCTGATATTCTCCCTGCTGTACTCCTGCAATTTCGGTCATCTTGCGTGCGAGTTCTGGCCCCAAAGTCGGAGTTAGACTCGTATCATTCACACGAAAGACAATATTAGAAATTTCCTCTACATTAAAATTAGCTGCTACAGAAGCATTGGTTGTAATCGGTAAACCACCTACACCAAACATCTTAGCACTTTTAACAGCAGGACTAGAGTAAACACCAATCACACGGTAGCTATATCCATTGGCTGAAATGATTTGATTGAGTGCTGCCTGAGGCGAGTCAAAAAGACTTTTAGCGAGTTCTTCATCTAGCAAAATCACACTTGCAAAATCTCGGTAATCTTGTTCTCTCAGATCCCTACCTGCAATAATTTTATTTTCTACAGCAGACATATAAGTCATATTTCCACCTGTCAGACTTGCTCTCTCTACCTTTTTATCCTTATAGGTCAAAGTAACATTTGTACTATTAGTCACATAATAGCCATCTACACCTTTTAGTTTGGCAGCTTCCCTAACCCACGATTCCTGTGTTTTAGGTGGTTCTACGTGAACATCTTCTTTACCAGATAGTGTCAGTGCAGATTGCTTTTGTGTAAAAGAACCGTCCTTACTTTTAATTGGTGAGAAAAACACCTGAATATTTTTCTGAGATTTTGTCATATTTTTATTGACCTGACGAGACATAGAGTCCCCTAAAGCCATGATGACAACTACTGAAGAAACTCCAATGATAATACCAATCATGGTCAAAAAGGAGCGCATCTTGTGTGCCATAATAGATGAAAAGGCAAATTTCAGATTTTGCATCTTAGTTCTCCTTTCCTTCCAAACGAGCGCTATCAGACGAAATAACTCCATCACGGATTACAATCTGGCGTTTTGCATAGGCTGCAATTTCGGGCTCGTGCGTTACCATAATAATAGTCTTGCCTTCTTCATTTAACTCAACCAAGAGTTCCATGATTTGACTTCCTGTTTTCGTATCCAAGGCACCTGTCGGTTCATCAGCTAGGATGATTGAGGGATCGTTAACAAGAGCACGCGCAATGGCCACCCGTTGTTTTTGACCGCCAGACAACTCCGAAGGAAGGTGATGAATACGATCAGTCAACTCTACTTTACTCAGATATTCCTCTGCCAACTTGCGACGTTGGGCAGCTGGAACTCCTGCATAAATCAAGGGTAACTCGACATTTTGAACAGCATCCATCTTTGACAAAAGAAAGAACTGTTGAAAGACAAAACCAATTTGTTGGTTACGTACCTGTGCCAACTGCTTTTCACCTAGACGGGCCACTTCTTGACCTTCTAGATAGTATTCGCCGCTAGTTGGGGTGTCCAGCATTCCGATGGTATTCATCAGAGTAGATTTACCCGAGCCAGACGGTCCCATAATGGCAACAAATTCCCCTTCGCCGATCTCCAAATTAATATTTTTCAAGACCTGCAGTTCCTGTTCACCATTTCGATAGCTCCGGCAGATGTTTTTTAGACTAATTAGTTGTTTCATCAGCCTTCACCTCTTTTCCTTCTTCCAAGGAAGTCGTTGGATTACTGATGACTTTGGTTCCGTCTGTCAAACCAGATGTGATCTCTTGGTTTTCTGCGTCAGCATTTCCTAGGCTAACTTCGATTTTCTTAGCCTTATTCTCTTCGTCAACCACCCAAACATAGTTTTTCCCGTCTTCAGTAATGACACTGGTTAAGGGTACGAGGATTGATTTCTTGTCACTTTTAACCTCAACACTAACGGTGAAACCTGGTCTTAAATCACCAATCTCACTCGTCACTTCAATCGTATAAGGATATTTAGAACCAGTATTCCCCCCAGTTATAGCATTCGTTCCTTCTCCACTATTTTTAGGGTAAGCTGAAATAAAGCTGATCTTCCCTGTCCAAGTTTTATCTTGGTAAACTTTAGAAGAGAAGGTCACTTCTTGGCCAACAGAAAGGTTGGCAAGATTGTACTCGGAAAGTTCTCCCTTGACTTGTAGATTGTCGTTACTTACTACATGAACCATCACTTGATTTGCAGCAGTTGTGGACTTTGATACATTGCGATTAACTTCTACAACTGTACCTTCTAGCGTACTCAAAACCTTTGTTGCGTCCAATTGGGCCTGCGCCTTTTTAAGTTGCGCCTCTGCATCAGCACGACTATCACGAGCATCACTAATCTGAGAATCAATGGAAGAGACAGAAGAACTCTGTGCTCCATCATCATATTCTTCCGAATCAGCTAGAGTGTTGTTTCGTGATTCCTTCAAGTCATTGATACGACGATCAGCCTTGGCTATGGCACGGTTAGCTGCATCATAAGCAGACTGCGCTTCTGTGCTGTTGTATTTTACGAGCGCTTGTCCTTTGTCAACCTTATCTCCAACAGAAACCAAGATTTCATCCACCTCACCCTTACTTGCATCCAAATAAACATATTGTTCATTTTTTGCGGTGACGGTACCAGATAAAAGGACAGAGGAGGCAACTGTTCCTTCCTTTGCGACTACGAGATGCGATGTGTCATCCTTACCGGCAGCCTGAGAGGGCTGTCTAAATAGCAAAATACCCACTGCACTGATTATAATAATACTTGCAGCACCAATAGCTGTGTATAGTTGCCATTTTTTAGTTTTCTTATTCCCCTTCATCACAAAACTCCTATTTTATTTTCAATACAAAGACTATTATAGCAAATTTACCTACTCTAAACAATGATTGTTCAGAGAGAAAAGAGAACAATTCAGGAAACATGCCTTGTTTCCATTTAATTTATGCGAAATTGTACTAGTAACATCATACACCTTATTTCTATATTTAGCAAGTGATTTCTGCTATTTCTTTAGGGCGTAGCAGATTTTTGCATTCAAAAAATAAAAACGATAGAATATGACTATCAAATCTATAAGGAGTTTTCTATGAGAGAATATGATATCATCGCCATCGGTGGAGGAAGTGGCGGCATCGCCACTATGAACCGTGCTGGCGAACACGGCGCTAAAGCAGCTGTTATCGAGGAGAAAAATTTAGGTGGAACCTGTGTCAACGTTGGCTGTGTTCCTAAGAAAATCATGTGGTATGGAGCGCAAATCGCTGAAAGCTTCCACCACTACGGTCCTGACTATGGTTTTACAAGTTCAGATGTTCAATTTGATTTCGCAAAACTTCGTCAAAACCGTGAAGCCTACATCAATCGTGCCCGCTCGTCTTATGATGGAAGTTTCAAGCGCAACGGGGTTGATTTGATTGAAGGTCGTGCTCATTTTGTTGATGCTAACACCGTCAGCGTCAATGGTGAATTGATTCGTGCCAAGCATATCGTGATTGCGACTGGAGCTCGTCCAAGCATCCCAACTATTCCTGGAGCTGAACTCGGTGGTAGTTCAGACGATGTCTTTGCTTGGGAACAACTTCCTGAATCCGTTGCGATTCTTGGAGCTGGTTATATCGCGGTTGAGCTAGCGGGTGTTCTCCACGCGCTAGGAGTAAAAACTGATTTGTTTGTCCGTCGTGATCGTCCCTTGCGTGGTTTTGACAGCTACATCGTTGAAGGACTTGTCAATGAAATGGAAAAAACAGGCCTACCTTTGCACACGCATAAGGTACCCGTCAAGCTAGAAGAAACAGAGCAAGGCATTACGATTCATTTCGAAGATGGTTCTAGTCACACTGCCAGCCAAGTTATCTGGGCTACTGGTCGCCGTCCAAATATAGACGGTCTGGAGTTAGAAAAGGCTGGAGTTACACTCAACGAACGTGGATTTATCCAAGTGGACGAGTATCAAAATACAGTTATAGATGGTATCTACGCCCTTGGAGACGTTACTGGTGAGAAGGAACTGACCCCAGTAGCCATCAAAGCAGGACGCACCCTATCTGAACGCCTTTTCAACGGAAAAACAAATGCCAAGATGGACTACACGACTATCCCTACTGTTGTCTTCTCCCACCCAGCAATCGGAACAGTCGGTTTAACTGAAGATCAAGCTATCAAAGAATACGGCCAAGATAACATCAAAGTTTACAAGTCAAGTTTTGCATCCATGTACTCTGCTGTTACAAGCCATCGTCAAGAATCTCGCTTCAAACTCATCACCGCCGGTGCTGACGAAAAAGTCGTTGGCCTTCACGGACTTGGTTACGGAGTTGATGAGATGATTCAAGGATTCGCTGTTGCTATCAAGATGGGAGCAACCAAAGCAGACTTTGATGCTACAGTAGCTATCCACCCAACCGCTTCAGAAGAATTTGTGACCATGCGCTAATTGTTGAAAGGGATCCTTAGGATCTCTTTTTACTTGCAAAATCGGCTGTTACAAAATTGTTACCTTTGTATAAAAAATAGGTTGACTTTTCTTCCTGAATTAGTATAATAGTTACTATAATTTAAAAAAGAGGTTAACAGTTTTGAAAAAAGCTCATATCTATGCTATCCCTGCTATCGGTGCTGCTCTCATCGCCGTATTGGCTCAAATCAGTCTCCCTATCGGTCCTGTACCTTTCACTCTGCAAAACTTTGCAATCGGTCTGATTGCAACTGTTTTTAGACCTAGGGAAGCCGTCCTATCTGTAGCCCTCTATCTCCTGCTGGGTTCTATTGGTCTACCTGTCTTTGCAGGGGGTGGTGCGGGATTTCACGTTTTAGTTGGTCCAAGCGCAGGCTATCTCTGGTTCGACCTTGTCTATGCAGGACTTACATCTTATCTCATCCATCAGAACAGTGGCTATATCCGCATTTTCCTAGCCAACCTCTTGGGTGATTCCCTCGTCTTTGTCGGAGGTATTCTCAGCCTCCACTTTCTTGCTGGAATGCCATTTGACAAAGCACTCGCTGTCGGTGTCCTTCCCTTTATCCTTCCTGATCTTGGTAAGATTATTGCCATTAGTTTCATTAGCCGTCCCTTACTCGAAAGATTGAAAAAACTTCCATATTTCTCAAGATAAAAAAATAGTCCAGAACAATTGTTCTGGGCTATTTCCTTTCCAATTACTTCCTAAGAACTAACTGAAAATCAACTCTCATCAAGAGATTATTTATTTTTACGGCTTACAAAGTACAATCCACCAGTCACTGCCATCAAAGCAAGTCCTGCAACTACTGCTGCTTTAGATGCTTTTTCACCAGTGTTAGGAAGTTGAGGTTTTTGTCCTGGCTTTCCTGGTTTGTTTGGTTCTGGATCTTTTGGCTTGTTTGGCTCTGGATCCTGTGGTTTATTTGGTTCTGGGTCTTTTGGCTTGTGGTGATTTACAATATTAGTGCCAATTACTTCAGAAGTATAGCCTTTAGGAACATATACTTCTTTAACTGTATAAACAATCTCTTTACCACCATCTTGATAACGATCAAGATCTGTAAATTCATACGTCCAACCACTTGCTACTGAAGCTGTAGCTGTTTTACCAGTTTCCACACCATTTGCCAACAGTTTAACAACAATTGAGTCTGGACGACTCCCATCTTTGTTGTTAGCATCATCCCAAATCTTTTGACCTTTGACATTGATCTTAGCTGGTGTATGAGTGTTCGTAATAGTGTATTTACCATCTTTACCAGTCACTTCTGTAGTATAGTGTTCAACACTAACTTCTTTCAACACATAAGTGATTTCTTTACCTTTTTCATACTTAGGAAGGTCTTTAAATTCAAACTTCCAATCAGTTTCTGCTGATACTTCCATTTCTGCAACTACTTGTTCTCCCTTAAGGACTTGAACTGTAATCTTAGTTGGACGTTTGCCGTCTTGGTCATTATTATCATTCCAAACTTTCGTTCCAGAAATATTAATTTTTTCTGGATCATGGCTATTAGTAATAGTAAAGTTGTCGATAGAAGATTTATATCCTGCAACAGCTTCTTCTGTTACAGTATATTTAATCTCTTTACCATTCTTATATTTTGCAAGTTTTGTAAATTCAACAGACCAAGTACCATCTGTAGCTGCTTGAACCTCTTTAGAATCAATCTTGGTACCATCTGCTAGGAGGTTAACCGTGATCTTGTCTGGACGTTTACCATCTTGGTTATCAGCATCGTTCCAGTTTTTAGTAACTGTAATATCTATGGTTTCTGGGGTGTAGCTGTTAGTAATCGTAAAGCCTGATGTTGCATCACCTGTAACCTCTGAGATATATCCTTCAACTTTAGTTGTTTCTATTACTGTGTACGCAATCGCTTTACCAGCTTTGTTCACATCAAGAGCTGTAAAGCTTCCAGACCAGTTGTTCTCTTTATTGAGCTCAAGGGTCTTACCTGTGTCTTGACCATCGGCAAGAAGTTTAACTGTGACTGATGTTGGACGTTTGCCGTCTTGGTTATCAGCATCGTTCCATACTTTTTTCACAGAGACTTCAGTTTTCGCTGGTGTGTAAATGTTCTTAAATACAAGACCTTTCGCTTCTTTCGAAGCTGTTGCTTTCAATTCAGTTGCGCTGACTTTTTTAACAGTTACTTCAACTTCTTGAACTGTCTTATCGTAGGTGATACCTTTTTCATCGCCTTCAACTTCTGAGATTGTATACTTGTGAGTCCCCACTTGGCTCTCATCATATGAGATTGGTGAGAAGGTCACACTTCCGTCAGCAGCGTTTGTCACTGTTTCGACAACACTACCATCTTCTTTCTTCAGGACAAAGCTGTATTTACCTGCTTCAAGAGCTTTTCCTTCAAGAACTTTCTTAGCACCAAGAGTTACGGTTGTAGCTCCTGCTGGTGTGTAAATGTTCTTAAATACAAGATCTTTTGCTTCTTTCGAAGCTGTTGCTTTCAATTCAGTTGCGCCGACTTTTTTAACAGTTACTTCAACTTCTTGAACTGTCTTATCGTAAGTGATACCTGTTTCATCGCCCTCAACTTCTGAGATTGTGTACTTGTGAGTTCCCACTTGGCTCTCATCATATGAGATTGGTGCGAAAGTAACACTTCCGTCAGCAGCGTTTTTCACTGTTTCGACAACACTACCGTCTTCTTTCTTCAAGACAAAGCTGTATTTACCGGCTTCAAGAGCTTTTCCTTCAAGAACTTTCTTAGCACCAAGAGTTGCGGTTGTAGCTCCTGCTGGTGTGTAAGTGTTCTCGAATGCTTTTTCATCGTCGTAAGCAACAGTTGCTTCAAGGACACCCTTACCATTGTCCGCTACAGTTACTGTAGCTGTGATTGTTTTAGTGTCGTACTTGATACCTGTAGCAGTACCAGCTTTTTCAGCAATCTTGTAAGTGAATGTTCCAGCTTTATCAAATTCCAATGCTGAGAACTTAACGTTTCCATCTTTGTCATTCTTAACTGTTTCTTTCAAAGTACCAGCTTGGTCTGTCAAAGTAAATTCAAACTCATCAGCTTTCAACTCACGACCAGTAAGTGTTTTCTTAACCGCAAGAGCAGCTTTTGCTTTTGAAGCCCCGTAGCTGTTGTTGAATTCTTTGTCAGCTGAGTAAGTTACGTTAGCATGAAGTTTTCCTTCGCCGTCATCTGTAACTTCTACAGTGACTTTAACTTCAAGATTATCGTAAGTCACACCGTTAACAGTCTTACCAGCGTTTGTTTCAACAATGGTGTAGTTGTATGTACCAGCTTTAGTATATTCGATTGGAGCGAATGTCACTTTGCCGTCGGCAGTGTTCTTCACTTTTTGAAGCTCTGAACCATCTGCGTCATTCTTCAATACAAAATCAAACTCATCAGCTTTTAACTCACGACCTGAAAGAGTTTTCATCACTTCAAAACCAGCTTGGGCATTGTCAGCCTTATAGGTATTTTCGAAGGTGCTGTCGTTATTGTCATAAGATACAGTTGCTTCAAGAGCTCCCTTACCGTTGTCAACAACCTTGATTGTCACTTCTATAGTCTTGTTAGAATAAGTGATTCCTTTATCAGTTGTCCCAGCATTCTTTTCAACGATGGTGTAATGATAAGTGTCAGCTTTATTGAATTCTAAATCTTCAAACTTAATGTTTCCAGCTGCATCATTTGTTGTTGTTTGAATTGGAGCTGTACCATTTTTCTCAAACAAGGCAAACTCGAATTCACCACCTTGAAGCTGAATTGGCTTATCAGTGTTCTTATTGATGAATGATTTGGTTGCCGAAACAGGAACTTTCACGTTAGTAGGCTTATATGTATTATTAAAGATTACGCTACCATCGCTGGCATCACTGCTGTAGTCAACAACTACATTCAGATTACCTTTGCCATTATCAGTTACAGTTACTTTGGCTGTCACCGTCTTAGAATCGTAGGTAATGCCATTTTCAATTGTACCAGCTTTTACTTCCTTGATAGTGTAAGTATAAGTACCTGCTTCATCGAAGGTCAATTCATTAAACTGAACTTTTCCAGCTGCATCATTTTTCTTAGTTTCAACATTACCAGCTTGGTCTGTCAACGTAAATTCGAACTCATTTTCTTGAGCTCCTGTCGTACGACCAGTCAACTGCTTAGTTACTTCAAGAACGGCCTTAGCATTAGTTGCTTTATAGGTATTTTTGAATGTCTGAATTCCAGCATCAGTAGCTCTATTCACTGCACCAGTAAGTGGTGGTACAAGATTAGAACTAGGTGCTGAAGAGGCCAAATTAGCTGACGGAAGTGCCACAGCAGTAATAGGATGATACAATACTGTCGCAACCAGTTTACCTTTTCCATCGTCTGTTACACTTACTGTTACTGGTACTTTTCTAGAATCATGAGTCACACCATCTATGGTTTGACCAGCATTCACTTCAACAACAATAAATTCGTATTCACCCGCTTTATCGAAAGGAATATCTTTGAAGACTACACGACCAGCTGCATCGTTCTTAGCTCTGTGAACTTCTTGGCCATTTTTGTCTTTCAAGATAAATTCAAATTCTTCGTTTTGAAGAGGTGTTGGACGGCCACCCGTCAATTCTTTTTTGACTTCAATATCAGCCTTAGTTGGTGAAGTGCTATAGGTATTTGTAACAGTCAGATCAGCTGTTTGTTCTGGAGTATAGCCGTCTATCGTATCTACGATGAGATTGCCATCTTCATCTACTTCCATCACACTGTAAGTGTACTTCACGCCGTGCTCATCTGTCGCAGGAAGGTCTGGCCACTCTAAGGTTCCGTTTGTTTTAGGAACTTCTTTTTGTTCGGCACCAGCTACTTCTTCAATCGCTCCACCTTCTGGCGTACGATAGAGTTTGAAGTAGACAGTTGGACGAATATGTTCCTGACCGCCAACCCAGACTTTCTTAGCAGTCACGCTAATTTTTGCTGGTTTGTAAGTATTAGTAATTTTTGTCTTATCTTCGTTGTAAGATACGACGTAGTTATTCTCTCCAACTTTGACTTTCTCTCCTTCTTGCAAAGGAAGGTCTGTCTGGTCTTGAAGTTCGCGAACAGAATAAACTAGCTTGCTTCCATCAACATCACGTTCAGGAAGTTGATTTTTCCACTTATAAGTGTAGACACCATTAGACTCTGTCACTTCAGGGGTGTAGTTCCCGGTAACAGGTTTTGCATCTGCAATAGTTTGTCCTTCTTTGTGCACATACAAACCGAGTTTGACTTCTTTGTAGTCAGTCGCTTTTCCGTTTACCCATGTCTTGGTCGCTTTGAAATCAACTGTCACACGTTTGTTAGAGATATTGAGGGGAACACCTTGTCCACCTTTTAACTCCACTTCAAATTCTTGACTATTTACCTGATAGCCTGGTTTCGGAGTCTTTTCTTTGACGATATACTTACCATCATTGAGAGCCTTTGAGACAGCTATCCCATCCGTATCTGTTGTAACGGTATCAACCAAATTATTAGTGGTTTTCTCACGGATTTCAAAGACAACGCCTGCCAACTTAACAGTTGCATCCGCTTCATCGTATTTTGTGATTTTGATCTTACCAGCAATGTCAGCAGTGACTGATGCACCAACAGATTTGACCGTCTTTAAATTAAACGTTGCTTCTGTTCTGGTTCCAATACTACCTCCGTATTTTTCCCAAATCAATTGTGGCTGATTATCAATCAAGTACTGAGCTGAGTTACTTATCGTTGAAGTATCTGCTGGTGAGGACGTATCATAAGTTAAGAAAAAGCTCTTTGTTCCCATATTAGTCGGCATGAGCAACTCAAACCCTCGTTTCCCGTTGACAAAGGTCAACAAAGCTTTTTTATCTGAGTTAGCCTTGTATACCTCCGGATCGGTTGTGATTTCATATTCATCACCTATATGTTTAAGAGCAGATGAATTCGTATTCGTCGTTTCGAATTCCGCTTCATGCATATAGAAAGTACCTTCCACATAGTTAGCAAAGGCTCCCTTTGAAACGTCATCTGTAATCTTCACCACATGTCCAGTCATATCTTTCTTAGCGCGATTAATCTTCATCTGAAAATGTGCTCTCGCCTTATTGTTATCGTTATAACCGTACTTTGTAATGGTTTCTCCTATCACGTCAGTCTGTTGATATTTATTCACTTTATACGTGATGGTCTGTTTTTTACCATCTGGTAAAACATAGGTAACCGTTTTCCCCTCTTTTTTGAGTGTTTCAGTTGCTTCTGCAACAAAGTCCCCACGGATATTTTGCTTGTCCTTCACCTTGTCATTGAAGGTAAATACTAGCTGATGGTTAGCATTATCCACTCGGACAGTCCCCATTTTGATATTTGACGTCGAATCAATCAAATCCAGACTACCATCCGTCAAACTCAAGTTATCTGGAGCCTTTACGATGAAGTAATCACCATCCTTGATTTCATTAGCTGCCACATTGGGAAATGAGAATTTACCTGAATATTTCAATTTCATCGAAGTATCATTTGAACCATGAATTCCTTCAGTCTTGCTTCCTGTAGATGCTATAGTAATCTTCAAGTCATCTATTTTGACTTTACTCGTGATATCAGTTGTGGCATGTGCTTCACCTGCCGGGAAGAACATCAGCAATAGTAAAAGAGGAAATACTAGAAAACCTAGTACTTTCTTTAGTTTATCCATAAAAAATCCTTTCTATTTGATTAAATTAATTGAGAAGTATATCATGTCTTACCAGCAGGCAACACTCCTTTCAATTGCAATATTTATCACAAGAATATCTATGTGATAGCTGCGTTCTTTTTTCGATTTGGTTAGCGATACCATTCAAATAGTTATTTAATTTAATCTTCTATAGGATTTTTTACTCACTTATGAATGAAAACTTGCAAAATATCATTCAACTTCATTATACTATAACTTCTAGTATTATGTTAATTATATGTAAATATTTCATAAACGAAAAATTTACAGTTTGTCAACTTTTGACATAGAGATACATAACCATATTGATATTTGTTTTCAGAGGGGGATTCTCTGAATTTCTAGACATTATAAATTTCAACGTATTTTATAAACTACAATCCATTCTAAATACAGTCTAAAATAGGCCCATGGGTTATAGATAGTTTTAAATTATATATTATGCACACTTTAGCTCTTTATACATCATTTTATAGTTTTTGTTACATTATTTTTTCTCTATCCCCCTAGTTAAAAATCCAAGAATTTGTTATTTAATCCCTATACTTTTATCAAAAACGCAATAACAATGACGAATAATTATTAAATTTTTTCTTATAATTTATCCCAGTTAACTTCTTCTAGATAGCATAAGCAAAATAGACACTTCTAATATAATTCACTAGGAAAATGCTCCATTTTATGTTATAATTTATTTAGTGAAATAAACAATATTATAATATTTTATAGCTGTAATCCTTTACAAACAGCTTCTTTTAAGTTGTCAATTTTATCTAATATTTTAATTGATATTTATTCATAGAAAGGACACTTATGGCTAAAGATACTCGAGATTCCATCGTTTCCGCTTTTATATCGCTAGCTAAACAGAATCCTCAGCGTAGTTCATTTACGATGAGTGAAATTGCTAGACAAGCAGGTATTTCAAGACAAGCTATTTACCAAAAACATTTCCAAAACTATGATGATATTATCAAGTATATTCATGAACAAACCGATCAACGAATTTTTCAGGTATTTAATAATTCTTGTCTGAGAAGAGAGGGAAATCCTATTGAATGCTTTGCTAATTTTGCAATTCCTTTGGTTTATGAAAATAGGAATATCATTCGAACACTTTTTGTAACTCAAGCAGATCCTGGTTGGAAGGAGTTCCTGAGAGATACTTATTCAAAATGGATTCTAAAGAATGTCCACTACAACAAGGAATTCGATTTTAGTGAAGATGACATGACCTATGTCGTCGCAAACATGATTATTACTTTTATTGAAGCTTGGATACGAAAAGAAAACCCTACTCCACCAGAAAAGTTTAAAAAAACGTTTCTCCTATTAACAACAATATCTCTTCGAGACTATATGATTTTACAAGAAAAGGATAGTGAGTAAAATTCACTATCCTCCTCTCATTTCCCGCCTTTAAAAGCGTCCACCATTACTTGAAATTCTTCATTTGTAAGGGTGATTCCTTTTCCCATCTTGGTATGATCAGGGCTCCAAGTTCGAATATCAAACTTAGCTGGAGCGCCATTAAAGCTGACTCGGTTTAGTTCTTTTGTCCATCCTTTGTCATTTTCAGACAAGGTCAGTAAGTGTTCTTCGATTTCAAATGTAAATTCTGCCATTTTAACTCCTTTATGTGATATGCTTTCTATAGTCTATTCGTAAAATCTTGTAGATTTTACGAAAATTTTATATAATATGATTATATAAGAGGGGAGAAGCCTATGAGATATACATTCAAGCATGCCTTAGATAAGATACAAGACTTTCTCAATGGACATGATGAACGAGATTATTCTGAAAACGACTCCCTCATTGCTACAATTGAACAAGCCATCCAGAAACAAACTGCTGTTCATGTCATACTAGCTGAAACAAGCTTCACTGGTGATATTGTCAAATATGATACCAGTCGTCAACAGATCGTTGTCAAAAATTTTACAAAAAATGTGACACGCATCATCCGACTCACTGACATCAAAAGGCTACGCTTTGTCCCTTCAACTGTACAAACAGCTCAGAAAAATAGATTTAAGAAAGAGTGAGATGCTTTTCATCCCACTCTTTTTCTTAACGAATTTGTTCAAAATGTAGGTGGACTGCGATGTGGTCACCATAACCACTTCTCTCCAAATCACGTTGCAAGCGATAAGAAATGTAGTGTTCTGCTATTGTGATATATCCTGCCCCCAACAAACGATTTTCAACCATTGATTGGATCATGCTAATGGTCGCACGTTCCACTTTTGCTTCTTCCAAGTCCAAGACTACTTTTTTAGTGACTTGAGCGAGGTTTTGACGTAGATCATCGGTCAAAACATAAACTGTCTGAGCTGCTTTTAGGACAGCTTGGTAGATTTTATCTGGATCAAAGTCTGCAACTTCTCCGTTACGTTTGATTACTTGCATAAGGTTCTCCTTTATTCTTTATTTTCTTTGATTTCAGCCAGCATTTTTTCTTCTTCTGCTGTTAGTTGATAGTTTTCTAGCAAATCTGGTCTGCGCTCGTAGGTTTTCTTTAAACTCTCATAAAGTCGCCACTGACGAATCTTCTCATGGTGGCCACTCATGAGCACATCTGGAACCACCATGCCTCGATAGTCATAAGGACGTGTGTACTGAGGATATTCGAGAAGACCTGAAGAGAAGCTATCATCCTGGTGACTAGACTCCTTGCCAATCACTTCTGGAATCAAGCGAACAGTCGCATCGATCATGGTCATGGCGGCCAATTCTCCTCCAGTCAAGACATAGTCTCCTAGGGAAATCTCATCGGTTACCAAGGTCTTGATGCGCTCGTCATACCCTTCGTAGTGACCACAGATAAAGATCAGTTCCTCTTCCTGAGCCAAATCTTCAGCGTAAGCCTGATCGAACTGTTTCCCAGCAGGATCAAGAAGTATGACACGGGTTTTTTTCTTCTCAATGGCATCAAAGGCATCAAAAATGGGTTGAGCTCGGAGCAACATCCCCTGACCGCCTCCGTAGGGCTCATCGTCAACATGACGGGCCTTTTCAGCGTATTCTCTGAAATTATGATACTGGATATCCAAGAGCCCTTTTTCTCGAGCCTTTCCAACAATCGAGTGCTCCAGCGGAGAAAACATCTCAGGAAAGAGGGTTAAAATATCAATCTTCATCGTCTAATCCTTCTAAGATGTCCACATCAACCCGTTTGTTTGGAATATCAACATTGAGAACTACTGGTGGGATGTAAGGTAAAAGCAAATCACGCTTACCTTTTCTCTTAACCACCCAGACATCATTGGCACCTGGTTGTAGGATTTCCTTGATAGTTCCTATCAAGTTATCTCCCTCGTAAACTTCCAAACCAATAATTTCATGATAGTAGAATTCTCCATCATCTAAATCGTTCAAATCTTCCTCAGCGACCTTGAGACTATAACCCTTATACTTTTCAATCGCATTGATATGGTACATATCTTTGAATTTGATAACATCAAAGTTCTTATGCTTACGGTGGCTAGCGATGGTCACTGTTTGGACAAACTGATCTTTTTCATCAAATAAAGCAAGCTCTGCTCCTTTTTTAAACCGTTCCTCGGCAAAATCCGTCACAGACAAGACTCGCATCTCACCCTGTAAACCCTGCGTATTGACGATTTTTCCAACATTAAAGTAGTTCATCTTGTCTCCTGTATCTTTTTCTATCCTTTATTTTATCACGTTCCAGGGATTTTCACAAGTTGGATAAAAATCAGCTATAATCCAAAAAGTGCTAGTAGTTTTCTCTTTAATGTTAATTTATATTTGAAAGAAGAGATATTTACATTCCCGTTATACATATTGCTATAAAATGTATACTCCCCAATTTCACCCTGACTTGTCTTCCATTTCATCCTTAAACTAGGTATATTCTCAGGTAAATTTGTATGAATCAATAGGCATGTATAATTCTTTAAATTTTTAACTGTATGCAGTTTATCATTAACAACTAATCGATTACTTTTTGAATCATAGATTAAAGAATAAAATTCTACATTTTCAATATCAACTTCTTTTGGATAAAAAATTAAATGGTTATAATGTTTATCATTCTTATTATGTTTAAACTCATAAATATGATGAAATCGCGTATGTAAGGAATCAAATTCGATTGGTTTAATTGTCTGAATTTCGATATTATTAATATAGGCCTTATTCTGGAAACTAATTTTTAAAATTACACCGATAAAAGTCGAAATCTGTATAATTCGCAATAACCAATCAATATACATCGCCCAGTCTATTTTTAAAAAATAGTCAGTGTCCATTATTTCTCAAATCTCCCTCCAAAAAACTTTCCAAATCTCGTTCATGCTGATACTTAATGGCAGCCTTCTTATCTTTGTCAAAGATGGTTTTGGTTAGGTCGATGTCATTAATGACCGCAATTGCGAACGTGTAGTGAATAATATCAGCCAGTTCTTTGGCTAGTTCCTCATTTGAGTCTTGGACACCCTCTTTTCGACCAGAGCGCCCATTCAAGACCTCGGCTACTTCTCCGACTTCCTCCACTAGCTTCATAAAGAGACCTTCCTCAGTCCGAGACTGCTGGTAATGTTCGAGTAAGTATGCTTGTAATTGTCTAAACGTTAAATCCTTCATCTTCTCCTCCTCACAAAAAAGCGAGACATCTGTCCCGCTTTTTTTATTTTTCATCGATAACGATTCTTACTTTTTTGCCTTCAGTTGGGACAGAGTAGACAATCGTTCTTATCGCTGAGATAGTGCGACCCTTACGACCGATAACACGACCAACATCGCTTTGGTCAAGATCCAAGTGATACTCCAAAAACTCTGGTGTGTCTTCAATCTTGATAGTTAAGGCATCAGGTTGTGAAATCAAAGGTTTCACAATCGCAATAATGAGATTTTCAATCGTATCCATCTGTCAACCTACTTTAAACTTATTTTGAGAATTTAGAATCGTGGAATTTTTTCAATACGCCTTCTTTTGAAAGGATGTTGCGAACGGTATCTGAAGGTTGAGCTCCATCAGCTAACCATGCAAGAACGCGATCTTCCTTCAAAGTTACTTGGTTTTCAGCAACAAGGGGGTTGTAAGTTCCAACTGTTTCGATGAAACGTCCGTCACGTGGTGAACGTGAGTCTGCTACGTTGATACGGTAGAAAGGTTTTTTCTTAGAACCCATACGAGTCAAACGGATTTTAACTGCCATTTTTAAAGTCTCTTTTCTTATTTTTTTATTTCGGTGAAATAGCTAAGCTATTTAGCACATGTTCTATTATATCAGATTTCTGACAGGTGTCAAGAAAAAAACTTGACAGAGTTTTAATTTTTTTAGATTTTTTAGAAATTTGCTAGACTGATAAAGAAAAAAAGAAAGAGAATCTTCATGAATAATACTTTAGATACCATCTATAAAGACTATCCAGTCAAAAAACTGCATCTCTTCAAATAGCGATATGGAAGCTTGGCTACTAAATCCAAAACCTGTTCCAAAACGCAACATGGAATTACTAGAAGACAATCTCCTAGCAGGCGATATTATCCTACTTTGGCGAATTTACTTTGGAACTTTTACCACCAAAACATGATTTTAAAAACTCCCATTCGAATATGATTCAAAATTCGCTTAAAATCAATGTTTCCCCACTTTTTCAGAAAAAAATTTTCATCTAATTTAAATAGCTTTCAATTAAATGGTGTGAACCATGAAGTGTTGTAAATGCTGTATTGTAGATAGTTCTTAACATTTAGAGAACTGGCTAGCTTTACGAGCTTTCTTAAGACCTGGTTTGATAAGTATGGGTTTCAGTTTAGTTAAAAACAGCGTATTATCAAGGCTTTTCAGAACGATATCTACTGATTAATTTCATAAAATATGAATCAATAGATTATAAATAGGGGAATAGTTTAGGTCTGTAAGCATTAAAATAATACACCTAACTTTGGTCACCATTTTTTAGTTATTCACTCTTTTTTCAGATAGTGTTTTAAAAGTTATGATGTAAAATGCCGCAATTAAAACACTATACATCATAATCGGAGGATAGAGAATTAAGGATAGAATCAATCCCACTCCTTTAATTATTAGGTCAGGTATCAATAACTTTCTATATTGTGCGGTAGCTTCAAGTAATTCTTTCTGATCTATATTGGGTTTATCAATTACTTTATGTAAAAACCAGTTTGCTACCGTTGAAACAATAACGATCAGTCCATAAAAGAGTTGTGCCGTATGGTTCATGAAATGACTACTAACGATTCCAGTAGCATAGGGCATAAATGAAACAAAAAATAAAAGAAACAAATTCCACCAAACAATTTGTGGGGAAATTTTCTCAACCTTTTCCCATAGTGTGTTTAGTGCCATCCATAACGATCCTAACCAGAAAAAGGAAAGAAAATAAGCAAAGAAATTTTGCCGTAAATCCCAAAAAGCTTGAAGACTTGGTGTCGTTGGTTTTTCTAATTCTAAGATTAGGATAGTCATTATAATTGCTAGAACCGCATCTGTCAATGCAATTAATCTATCTTTCTTCATCAGATTACATCACCTTTCATTTTGTAGCATTATATCTCATCGTATAATATTTATTAATCTTAAATATTAGATATTCATTTCATACTTTGAGTACAAACAAGATACACTAAAAAACATGTATCTGTCATATTTTATTTAACTTTAGAAATATTCAGCCATCTAATTAATAAATATATCATATTTCACAATAAATGACTACTATCAAAGATACATTTTCTTTCAAATTCCTCCCTTTTCAACTTGGCTAACTTGAGCTGCATTGCCTAGTTCGCTTTGTGTAATATTGTATTTTTTTCTTAAATTTTTGATACGAGTAGGTATTTCTTGTGAATAATTTTCTTCAAAAAATTTCATATATAATCCCCCTATAATCATGGAAAAGTAGAAAGTAGTAAAAATAGTTGTTATCCTAGTTGATTAAAAAAATCTCTGATTTCCTCATCTTTTATAAAATAATATATAATTTTCCCCTCTCTTCTAGTGTCCAAGATGTTTTGATTGGCTAGTTTACGAAGATGGTGGGAGGCAGATGCCATACTGAGATTTAATAAACAGGCTATATCGCAGACACAGAGTTCTTCGACGGCAAGGAGATAAAAGATGATATTTATCTGTTTATTATCGGTAAACTTTGATAAAATACGAAGTGATTTTTGGACTTTTTCCTTTTCAAGGTAGTTCGTTGCGGTTGTAACATTTTGTTGATTTATAATATTCACTTGGCATATACTATCTTTTTTCATAATTTTTTCTCCTAGCCGAACACAGTCCTTAGCATGTCAAAGCTGTTGTTTTCAATCAGGATATACATCCCCAATCCTAAATAAACAACGGCAATAAACCATCTGCTATATTTTTCCAAAGTTTCTCCAACAGAAGGGACTTGTGCCAATTTTTGGGCAGAAAAAACCAAGAGATAAATCATGACTAGAAAAGTAAGTAAAGCCACTATCAAATTCGCTAAATTTAAGGTAGTAAAATATGGGACAAAAACACCAATATTGTCAGCACCACAACTTGCAAAAGTAATCATAGCAACTAGAAAAATCAGGTTTTTATTATCTTTGCGCAAACCATCTTTTGCAATAGCTTCTCCATCAGAATCTCCTAAAAGCAAAACTTTGAGGCCTAGGAAAATTGGAATCAAACCGAGCAAACCTAAAATCTCTTTACTAGGAATATAATTTAAGACAAATGCAAAAAGCAAACTTAGCAATATTAGACTAACAGAGCCTAGAAATTGCCCTAAATAGATGTTAATGATGTCTTTTCTGCTTTTTCTTTTGGCAAAAAATAACATTAGGATAATAAGTAAGTCTACGGCTGTCCCAGAATACAGGATTATTGAAGTAACAACATTTTGAATCATAAAACACCTCATTCAAATATATTTTTGAATGAATTTTAACATTAAACTTTGTAGATGTCAACTTCAGCTCCATCAAAGTATAGATAAGAAGGTAGAGATTGGACTGAAATATAGTGAAATGTATTAAAATTGAAAAAAGAAAAAACGCTTGAAATCAGAGTTTTTCTTATGTATTGATTCGTATTGAATGCTTACTTCACTTCTGTAAAAATTAACTTCTACACCTACAAAGCCTATTCTGACAGACTTTATAAAAGCCTAAGAAAAAAAGTAGAGATTCATACAGTGTCTAGATTTTCCAAAAATTCTTTATCATCAAATATTATTAACGAAACTATCAAACCAAATACGATGCATTGCTTCAAAGAATTCTTTAGTTGTTTGACTAGCGAGGTCTTTAATTAAAAAATTTTTTCAAATAATTGCCACATTGACACATAAATTCTTGCTTTATAAATTTAAGTGTGATATATTTATAACATAATTTTAAGTGTGATATATTTATAACACAAAAAAGGAGTCTATCATGAAAAAAAGTCAAAAAATGCGTGCCCTCATTGCAATGATTGCCGTAGCTCTCTTTATTGATTTTATTGTTTTATTTGGTTCTAATCTTAGTTGGGGACCCAAGTTAGTTATTACTGGTATTTCAGTGTCAGGTCAAATTGTAGCTATTTGGAGCTGGCTACATATGAAACCATGGCCTCATAAGAGTCAGAAAGGTAAGGGAAAGATTATTTTTGACTTGTCTGCTAAGCTTTACACGATACTTTTGTTTGCAGCAAGCATTTTTTATACAGTAGGGATTTGGGTTGCGACCCCAAGCGAAAGTTCTGGTATTAAAGAATGGATTTTGGGAATTGGCCTCGTTATTGAAGTGATTGTATTTGGTTTTTTCTCTTTGAAAAATGTCAAGGAAACTCCGGACGAACGCTTTTATGCCAATTTAGCAAAGGCAGCTAGCTTGATGTTTGTTTTTATACTAGGCGCACTGATGATCCTAGCAGTTATCATTGGGTATATGGGGTCTCTCAGTCTTTACATGGGCCAGATATTTATTAGCATAGCTGCCCTGATTTGCATCTTTGCGGTTGTCTATCTTATCTTGGAACGTAGAGGATAAGCATGGCCAAAGAAAGCAAAATTATTACTAATCTCAAATCTGTTCGTGAGTCCACAGGCATGACCCAGCAGGAGTTAGCCGACCGCATCGGCATGCGACGCGAGACAATTCTGCACTTGGAAAATAACCGTTACAACCCTTCGCTGGAAATGGCTCTTAAAATTGCTCAAGTTTTTAATCTTAAAGTAGAAGACCTCTTTGAACTCAGACAGAAAGAGGAAGCATAATTCTTTTCGAGACCTGGTTTCCTAAATACTTTGAGTACACTTATGATATTGATACCCCAAAGCATCTAAAAACTCTGTGGAAAAAGGTTATGCTGTCATTAAGACAGCTTTTGATTCACTTGACCATCTAAATGCCACCATAAAAAAGAATATTCTGAAAAGCAAGGGAATGACAGGACTGTCTAAGATGAGGGCTCCATATTTGGACCAATCCCTTCGTGACAACTTTTCAGGAGAAGAATTAGCAAGTTACTTTTCAATTCGTGGTTACAAATTGACTCCAAAGGGGGAGCAGATACTGGAACAGTACCAGGACATTATCGACCGTCATCCAAAGAAAAATCTCTAAGCAAGCGACTTTCTGGTCGGCTTCCTCTTAAACTACCTTGTCACAAATATTTGAAATCACCTCCCTTTTAGGGTACAATGATAGAAATGAATTTTTGAGAGGAAAACAATGAAAAAACTAGCAACCCTTCTTTTACTATCATCTATTGCCCTTGCTGGATGTACTAGTATCCAGCGTGGTCTCCGTGGTGATGACTATGTCGACTCTAGTCTTGCAGCAGAAGAAAGCTCAAAAGCAGCTGCTCAGGCTGCCAAAGATTTGAATGACGCTTTGACCAATGAAAATGCCAACTTCCCTCAACTTTCTAAGGAAGTTGCTGAAGATGAAGCCGAAGTCATTCTCCACACAAGTCAGGGTGATATTCGCATCAAACTCTTTCCAAAATTAGCACCGCTAGCAGTTGAAAACTTCCTTACTCACGCTAAGGATGGCTACTATAACGGCATCACCTTCCACCGTGTCATCGATGGCTTTATGGTACAAACTGGGGATCCTAAGGGAGATGGTACAGGTGGCCAATCTATCTGGCATGATAAGGATAAAACGAAGGACAAGGGAACTGGTTTCAAAAATGAAATCTCTCCTTACCTATACAATATCCGCGGTGCCCTTGCTATGGCTAACACTGGTCAACCAAATACCAACGGTAGCCAGTTCTTCATCAACCAAAACTCGACAGACATTTCTGCTAAACTCCCTACAAGCAAGTATCCAAAGAAAATCATCGAAGCCTATAAAGAGGGTGGAAATCCTAGTCTAGATGGTAAACACCCAGTCTTTGGCCAAGTCATCGACGGCATGGATATTGTTGACAAGATTGCCAAGGCTGAAAAAGATGAAAAAGACAAACCAACTACTGCTATCACCATTGATAGTATCGAAGTGGTGAAAGACTACGACTTCAGCAAAAAATAAGCCATCAACAGATAAGGAGACGATGACATGATTTTATTTTGGGGTTCTAAAGGTTATCAGAAAGATTTGGGACATACGCAAACTGCGATCGAATGCGGTCACTGTAACAATGTCGACACTTGGGAGATCGTAGAAACTGGACGCAAGTTCACCCACTTCTCTTGGCAACTGCGTAGAGCTCTGACTTGGGAGATCGTAGAAACTGGACGCAAGTTCACCCTCTACTGGATTCCACTTTTCCCTTATGGTAAAAGTTACTTCGTTTCTTGTCCGATTTGCCACTACGGTAAAGAAATTGAGAAATCTGAAGTTGAAAGCTATTTAAATTACTAGTCAAAAAAGCCAAGTCATTTCGACTTGGCTTTTTTAGCGCTTTTAAGTTAACTTGTTAAAGTCCCAGATTTGGTCCATCCAGCCTTCATAGAAGTCTGGTTCGTGACAAACCATAAGAATGCTTCCTTTGTATTCTTTGAGAGCACGTTTGAGTTCGTCCTTAGCATCCACATCCAGGTGGTTGGTCGGCTCGTCAAGTACTAAAACGTTGTTTTCACGATTCATCAAGAGACAGAAACGTACCTTGGCTTGTTCCCCACCTGACAAGACCTGAATTTGGCTTTCTATGTGCTTAGTTGTCAAACCACAACGGGCAAGGGCTGCACGAACTTCTGCTTGGTTAAGGGCAGGAAAGGCATTCCAGACAGCCTCTAGTGGTGTTTGGCGATTCCCACCTTCTACTTCTTGCTCAAAATAACCAAGTTCTAGATAGTCACCACGCTCAACTTCACCAGCAATTGGTGGAATAATACCTAAGAGACTCTTCAAGAGAGTTGTTTTCCCAATACCATTTGCTCCGATAATGGCCACCTTTTGATTGCGTTCAAAGGTGAGGTTTAAGGGTTTAGTAAGAGGACGGTCGTAACCAATCTGCAAATCCTTGGCTTGGAAGATAAAGCGCCCAGGTGTACGAGCTGGTTTGAAATCAAAGGACGGCTTTGGTTTCTCGCTTTGCAACTCGATAATGTCCATCTTGTCCAGTTTCTTTTGACGGGACATGGCCATGTTACGCGTTGCAACACGCGCTTTGTTTCGAGCGACAAAATCCTTGAGGTCTGCAATCTCTTTCTGTTGACGTTCATAGGCCGCTTCTAACTGAGATTTCTTCATAGCATAGACTTCTTGGAACTGGTAGTAGTCGCCAGAATAGCGAGTTAATTGTTGGTTCTCCACATGGTAGACAATATTGATCACGTCGTTGAGGAATGGAATATCGTGCGAAATAAGGACAAAGGCATTCTCATAGTTTTGGAGATAGCGTTTGAGCCAGTCAATGTGTTCAGCATCCAAGTAGTTGGTTGGCTCGTCCAGTAACAAGATATCTGGTTTTTCAAGGAGAAGTTTAGCCAAAAGGACCTTGGTTCTTTGTCCACCTGATAATGCTGTTACATCCGTATCCATGCCATAGTCCATGACACCGAGAGCACGCGCTACTTCATCAATCTTAGCATCCAAAGTATAGAAGTCACGACTCTCCAAACGGTCTTGGAGTTCGCCAACTTCTTCCATAAGCGCATCGATATCGGCTCCGTCTTCCGCCATCTCCATATAGAGGTCATTGATACGTGCTTCTGCTTTAAATAGCTCATCAAAGGCCGTACGGAGCACATCACGAACAGTTTGACCTTCCTTTAGCACAGCGTGCTGGTCCAGATAGCCAGCAGTCACATATTTGGACCACTCCACCTTCCCTTCATCTGGCAACATCTTACCAGTCACGATGCTCATAAAGGTTGATTTCCCTTCACCATTGGCACCGACTAGACCTATATGTTCTCCCTTGAGGAGACGGAAAGACACATCTTCAAAAATTGCACGGTCACCAAAACCGTGACTTAAATTTTTAACTTCTAAAATACTCATTCTAATTCCTTATCTTGTTTTTATGCAGTCCTTTATAGAGGAGCCAAGCCAGATAGCCTCCCAAGGTGTTGGTCCACAAATCATCAATCTCAAAGACGCGATTAAAATCAAAGAAAAAGTCTAAGACCAGTTGCGTACACTCAATTCCCAGACTCAGTAAAAAACTGAGAAGGAGGATTTTTTTCGTTTGCCGCAAGTTTGGAAAGAGATAAATAAGTTGAAAAACCAGGGGGAAAAGCAAGAAAACATTTAAAATGTTCTGCAAAAAGATCCAAATGACTTGTCCCAAACTGGTCACTTCACCCAGATTCCAAAGGGAGTTTAAGGGAGTTAAAAGAAAAACCAGGCGTCCAAAAGTTTGAATACCTGGAGTTTCCACTCCTGTAGGAAGTTGAGGTTGGGGAGTGAAACAAAAACATACAATGCATAGGCTGTAAATAGCCACTCCCAATCTTAAGAATAATTCTCTTTTTCTAGTCATTTTATGGATTCACCGCTGCGACTGCCTTCTGGCGGTCACGTTTCATTGTATTGGAGCGCAATTGTCCACAAGCCGCATCAATATCTGTACCATGTTCCTGACGGACGACACAGTTGATTCCTTTTTTCTTGAGGGTATCGTAGAAGGCCATCACGCGCTCTTTAGGACTACGGCTATATTGGTCATGTTCACTAACTGGGTTATAGGGAATCAAGTTGACGTATGACAATTTCTTGATATTCTTGAGCAACTCCGCCAACTCCAAGGCTTGTTCTACACCATCGTTGACTTCATTGAGCATGATATATTCAAAGGTCACACGGCGATTGGTTGTTTCAATGTAATACTCAATAGCTGCGAAGAGTTTTTCAATCGGAAAGGCACGGTTAATCTTCATGATGCTTGAACGCAATTCATTGTTGGGTGCGTGAAGGGACACAGCGAGATTGACCTGTACGCCTTCATTAGCAAAGTCACGAATTTTATGGGCCAAACCTGAGGTTGAAACCGTGATGTGACGAGCACCAATTGCCATCCCCTTGTCATCATTGATGGTACGGACAAAATTCAAAACATTGTTGTAATTATCAAATGGTTCACCAATTCCCATGACTACAATATGGCTGACACGTTCATCCTGACCACGTTCATCAAAGTATTTCTGAACCAGCATAATCTGCGCTACGATTTCCCCGTTATTGAGGTCACGTTGCTTCTTGATCAAGCCTGATGCACAGAAGGTACAACCAATATTACAGCCAACCTGAGTGGTCACACAGACTGACAAACCGTAGTGTTGACGCATGAGTACTGTCTCAATCAACATGCCATCTGGCAACTCAAAAAGATACTTAACAGTACCGTCAGCTGACTCTTGTACAATCCGTTGTTTCAAAGGATTGACCACAAACTGATCATTGAGCTTGGCAATCAAATCTTTGGAAAGGTTGGTCATTTCTTCAAATGACTGGACACGTTTACGGTAAAGCCATTCCCAGATTTGATCTGCTCGAAATTTCTTTTCTCCCTGTTCTAATACCCATTCTTGCATGGTTTGACGTGTTAAACTATAAATAGACGGTTTCATCTCTTCTCCTTATTCTCTACTATTTTTGGCGAATGACAAAATGGCGCTGTCCCTTGTCCTCTTTCTGAGACTTTTGATCCTTATGACGACGTCTATTTCGCTTATCCGCATTTGGTTTTCTCTTGTTTTGCGAAGGTTTCTTGCCTCTTCTAGGAAGGTTTTCCTCATCCTTTTTACGCATTTTCTTGTCAAATGAAGCCCGTTTCGGTGCTTGATTTTCTAGGACAAAATAGGCACAACCATAACTACAGTACTCCAAAAGATAGTCCTGTAACCGACTAATCTTTTCATTTTTTTCCTCTGTTCGGTCGTCTTTATAAAAGCCACGTAGACGGAGCTGTTCATTGCTCCAGTCCCCCACGACATAATCAAACTTGGTCAACACTTCTGAAAAGCGTTGATTAAAGACTGTCACATCGAAGGCATCCTTGATATTTTCAACCAAGGTAAAAGCAATCCCTTCAGTCTCAACCTTATCCCCATTTACATGAAATTCTGGGCCAGGAAACTTGTTATAGTTGTATAATTCAGGTGCAATTTCTTTACGCATAGTCTTCCTTTTCCACGATTACTTAACACTCTATTTTACCATAATTTCTAGCAGTTAGCACGTTTCTCATAAAAATGAGAAAAGTCTGACGATTTTGTCAGACTTCTGCCATATAAAACAAAAAAGAGAAGAATGACTCTTCCCTTCCTATTTTTTTATTTTGCTGCTGCGTAAAGCTCATCTACTTTGTTCCAGTTAATCACTGAGAAGAAAGCTTTGATGTAGTCAGGACGCACGTTGCGGTATTTCACGTAGTAAGCATGTTCCCAAACGTCCAAGCCCAAGATTGGTTTTTTACCTTCTGAGATTGGTGTGTCTTGGTTTGCTGTTGAAGTTACTTCAAGTTTCCCTTCTTTGTTGACAACCAACCATGCCCATCCAGAACCGAAGCGAGTTGTAGCTGCTGCTGTAAAGGCTGCTTGGAACTCTTCAAATGAGCCAAATGTTGCGTCGATTGCTGCTGCAAGTTCTGCTGAAGGAGCTGTTTTTTCAGGAGTCATCAATTCCCAGAAAAGAGCGTGGTTCAAGTGTCCACCGCCATTGTTGATAAGTGCTTGACGGATATCAGCTGGGATAGAGTCTACATCAGCAAGCAAAGCTTCAAGGTCTTCACCAATTTCAGGGTGTTTTTCGAGAGCAGCATTTGCATTGTTGACATAAGTTTGATGGTGTTTGTCATGGTGCAAGTGCATTGTTTCTGCATCGATGTATGGTTCCAAAGCGTCATATGCGTATGGAAGGTCTGGTAAGATAATAGCCATCTGTAATACCTCTTTTTCTTTCTATATGAAAATGATAACGCAATCATCCTCTTTTTTCAAGTTTTTTGCTCAATTTGCCTCTGCCGCGATCTGCAAAAGTGCCTTTTCAAACAGGTACCCTTTTTCATAAACACCTGTCTTAATCTGGTAGTCTGTTTCAATCAAATAAGAAATCGCTCTCTTGAGAAAACCCAAGGAAATCCCTCTCGAATCTCTCAATGCAAACTTGATTTGATAAGGATTAGGATTGCGCCCCAAGTAAGTTCCCAGACTGCTTGCGATCTGCGATTCCGTCTGACCAGCTTCTGATAAAATCTTCACTTGGGTAAAGGTACGAAACTGTCCTAACATGACAGCTATGAGCTTGATCTCATCCTCCCCTTGCAAGGTCAAGTCTCTAACCAGGTCACGGGCCAGGTCAATCTTCTTAGCTAAAATAAACTGAGTCAAATCAAATATATTGTCCTGCAGGGTCTTTGGAATAGCCTCGACAATGTCCTTCTCCTCAATCACACCATCTGACTTATAAGACTGTAAAAAAAAGAGATTTTTCTGGATTTCACTAAATTGAAAACCAGATTTGAGAAGTAGATTTTCAAAGGATTGCCCCACAAACTGCAGACCTTGTGTCTGACTCCATTTTTGGAAATACTGGCGGAGTTCTTGTTCCTTGGGTTCAATAGCATCAAAGACAGTCGCATCTCGTTTGAGCAATTTGACTAGCCGTCTTTTACTATCTAACTTTCCTTCAGCAAAAATCAACAACTTGGTTGTTGGCGAAGGGTTATCAAGGTATTCCTCAAACGACTTGAGCTCATCATCTGTTAAAAAGCGTTTCTTGGCAGTTGTAATATCGACAAAATGATCTAATATCACGATTTTCTCATCCGCAAAGAAAGGGAGACTGACCAACTCCAACTCTAAGTCTTTATAGGCTACTTCTTTCATATCAAAGTAAGCAAAGTTGAGATCAGCTGGATCATAACCAATCTGCCTCAACACTTGACTCTTCATAACTTCAAACTGCCCCTGGTCTGTCCCTGTAAATAGGTTCAAGCTAGATAGATTTGCTAAAGTCAACTTCTGACTGTCTTCTATGGCTAGCATCTTCTCTCCTTTCTTCTGATCTTTTAGTAACTTTAACCAATATAGCGCAATTTCCCACGGAAATCTTCTAGGTTCTCATACCCTTTTTCCACCATAATAGCTTTCAATTCATTGGTAATGCGCTCAAAAGCTCCAACGCCTTCCTTGTGGAGCGTCGTTCCTACTTGCACCATACTCGCACCGCAGAGGATATGTTCAAAGGCATCACGACCGTTCAGAACTCCGCCCGTTCCGATGATTTGGATTTGCGGATTGAGACGTTGATAAAAGGCGTGCACATTAGCAAGAGCAGTCGGCTTGATATACTCTCCACCAATGCCACCAAAACCATTTTTAGGACGAATAACGACCGACTCGTCTTCTATGTAAAGGCCGTTGCCGATAGAGTTAACACAGTTAACAAACTTGAGCGGATATTTGTTGAAAATAGCTGCCGCTTGGTCAAAGTGAACAATATCAAAATAAGGTGGCAATTTAATCCCAAGAGGTTTGGTAAAATAGGCAAATACTTCTGCCAAGATACGGTCTGTTGTCTCAAAATCATAGGCAATCTGAGGTTTTCCTGGAACATTTGGACAAGAGAGATTGAGCTCTGTCAGTCCTTTGAATTCACTCTCTTGAACTTTTTTCAAGATGGTATGTGTTTCTTCTGGAGACATGCCAACTAAAGATAGAAAGAAAGTTCGTTTTGGCTCTTTTTCCTGCAAATCCAAAAGATAGTCCAGATAGTAGTCTAAACCATTATTTGGCAAGCCCATGGAGTTGATAGAACCAAGTGGAACATCCTGGTAACGTGGCTCAGGATTGCCCTGACGAAAGTCCAAGGTCGCAGTCTTCGTAACAAAAGTACCCGCTGCTGAGTTTTTGACTCCTTCAAGCTCCTCTATCGTCATACAAGCCACACCCGCTGCATTCATCAAGCAATTGTCAAACTCAAAGCCAGCTATTTGTGTTTTCGTTGATACCATGATTCTGATCCTCCAGATTCCTTTTATTTCTAATATTATACCATACTTTAAGATTTTCTCTTTGAGAAACTAATTTCTATATAAAACGTTCGGTTTTGTAAATTGAAAGAATTTTTAGAAAATTTCTGTTTTTTTCTTTACACTCAAAAAAAATTCTGCTATAATGGCTCATGTAATAAAATATAACAACAAAAAGGAGAACGATATGACATCTGCTAAAGACTATATCCAAAGCGTGTTTGCAACTGTGAAAGCTCGTAACGGGCATGAGGCTGAATTTCTCCAGGCGGTTGAAGAATTCTTCAGCACCCTAGAGCCTGTATTTGAAAAACACCCTGAGTATATTGAAGAAAACATCTTAGCACGTATCACTGAGCCTGAGCGCGTGATTTCTTTCCGTGTTCCTTGGGTTGACCGTGATGGAAAAGTTCAAGTCAACCGTGGTTACCGTGTTCAATTCAACTCAGCTGTTGGACCATATAAAGGCGGACTTCGTTTCCACCCAACTGTAAACCAAGGGATCTTGAAATTCCTCGGCTTCGAACAAATCTTTAAAAACGTTTTGACTGGACTTCCAATCGGTGGAGGTAAAGGTGGATCAGACTTCGATCCTAAAGGAAAGACTGACGCTGAAGTGATGCGCTTCTGCCAAAGCTTTATGACAGAATTGCAAAAATACATCGGACCATCTCTTGACGTACCTGCTGGTGATATCGGTGTTGGTGGACGTGAAATTGGATACCTTTACGGACAATACAAACGTCTTAACCAATTTGATGCTGGTGTCTTGACTGGTAAACCTCTTGGATTCGGTGGTAGCTTGATTCGTCCAGAAGCAACTGGTTATGGTTTGGTTTACTACACTGAAGAAATGCTCAAAGCTAACGGTAACAGTTTTGCTGGTAAGAAAGTGGTTATTTCAGGTTCTGGTAACGTAGCTCAATACGCTCTTCAAAAAGCGACTGAACTTGGTGCAACTGTTATCTCTGTATCTGACTCAAACGGTTATGTCATCGACGAAAATGGTATTGACTTTGATCTTTTGGTTGATGTTAAAGAAAAACGCCGTGCTCGTTTGACTGAGTATGCAGCTGAGAAAGCAACTGCTACTTACCATGAAGGTTCTGTATGGACTTACGCTGGTAACTACGATATCGCTCTTCCATGTGCGACTCAAAACGAAATCAATGGTGACGCAGCTAAACGTTTGGTTGCTCAAGGAGTTATCTGCGTATCAGAAGGTGCTAATATGCCTAGTGACCTTGATGCGATTAAAGTCTACAAAGAAAACGGAATCCTTTACGGACCTGCCAAAGCTGCCAACGCTGGTGGTGTAGCTGTATCAGCGCTTGAAATGAGCCAAAACAGCCTTCGCCTCTCATGGACCCGTGAAGAAGTGGACGGCCGTCTCAAAGACATCATGACCAACATCTTCAACACAGCTAAAACAACTGCTGAAACATACGGACTTGGTACTGATTACCTTGCAGGAGCAAATATCGCTGCCTTCGAAAACGTAGCAAACGCTATGATTGCACAAGGTATTGTTTAATTAGTCGATACATCCTATCGGAGGACAAATGATGAACTTACGGCCAATGGAAGTGAGAGACAATCCAACTGTAGCGCAACTCATTCGAGCCAGCCTAGAAGAATTCGGGCTTGACAAACCAGGAACTGTCTACTTTGATTCTTATCTAGATCATTTGGCCGACTTCTATCAACAGCAAGAGAGAGCAGCTTACTTTGTTCTGGAAGATGAAGGACAGCTGGTTGGCTGTGGTGGCTTTGCACCAGTGTCCGATAAGATTGCTGAATTACAAAAACTGTATGTCACTAAAAATAGACGTGGCAAAGGTTATTCCAGCAGGTTGATAAAGCGGATATTCCAGGAAGCCCATCTAGCTGGTTATGAACAGCTTTATCTAGAAACCTCTACTGAACTGGCTACGGCCGTGGCCATCTATCAGCACTATGGTTTCACATCACTGCAAGAACCACTTTCTAACGCCGCCGGCCACCCAGCTATGAATATCTGGATGATAAAATCCCTCTTATCAGATGAATAGATGTTAGTATACTCTGGTCGACTCGAGGACATCAGGATCAAGCTCCTCAACACAGCTAAAACAACTTTTAAAAATGTAGCCAAGGCTATGATAGTAAAGGTATTGTTCCAATTTATTTTTCAATCCCCAATCACTCTGATTGGGGATTTTTATATTGGTTTTAAAAAAGCCCACTATTTCTAATAGTAAGCTTAAAAATCAACATTCACTTTACTTCTACTAAGGCAAAAGACAGGCATTCAACTATTTCATTTACTGCTTCATCTATGTCTAGGTCCTCATTATCATTCAACATCATTGGAAGAACATAAGAAAGACTCAAAGCCAAAATATAACGAACGATTCTTTCATTTGACCAATCTCGGATAACACTATTTTCTTTAAACTGATTCAGAACTGGACTAATTGGCTTAATGATAGAGTGAACAATAACATTCCCTAACTGGTCAGAAATAGTTTTATCAATAAAAGAACGACTCAAGAGAATTTTAACTTGCATGTGATTCTCCTGAATGAAGACTAGTCTATCTCGAACAATACTTCTCAAAAATAGCGGAAAAGACTCTTGGTTTGCTGTAAATTTCTTCTCAGAAAAATCAGCAATCACATCTGGAATAACCTGTTCGAGAAAAGTTGACAGAATAGCTTCTAAGATGCCTTCCTTGGTTTTAAAGTAACTAAAAACTGTCCCTTCTGAAACTCCAGCCTCCTTAGCAATAAGGCTGGCTGTTGTATTTTCAAAACCAATTTCTGAAAATAACTTTAAACTTGATAACAGTACTTGACGTTGTTTTAAACTCAAATTGCTATTTTCTAATGTCTGTGCATACTTTTGTTCCAAACTTTCCATCACTGGCACCTCTCTGCTACTCTCTTACTTTTACAACTTTCTTACCTCGAGTGTGTCCCAACTTCAAACTACGATATGCCTCTCTAACTGACTTTAGAGAAAAATCATAAACCTGATCAATATTCAACCGAACCTTCCCATCTGAGACCATTTCCGCTAGAACTTTAAAATCATCAGATGTGGAATGTCTAGGACCCGTGAACTGAGCTCCCCTTATCATAACATATGGTGAAGGTACTAGCGTTCCAATATCCGTACCCTTCAATCCCAAACTGAAAGCTAATTTAACATAATCACTTCCATAGCAATCCAAGAATTTTGTAATCGGCTTTGGACTTGCTGATAGAAGAGCATTCTGGATGTTCTCTTCGTAAGCTACTGGTATAGCACCTAAAGACTTCAGATATTCTGAATTTTTCTTACTTGCAATTCCAATAACTGTCGCACCCTTAGCAACCGCATACTGTACTGCGATACTTCCAATACCACCTGCTGCTGCTGAAATCACTACAACATCTTTAGGATTTAAGTTGATTCTTCTAAAAGCACCTCCCACAGTTAAAGAGACTACCCCCATAGTAGCTGCGTGGTTCATATCAATCATCTCTGGTTTCAATACAATTTCCGATTCATTGACACAAATTTCTGTTGCCAATGCTCCCCTCTTAGTGCCTAATCCAGGGTCACTGATCATTGTTCCAAAAACCTTATCCCCTACTGCAAACCGACTTACTCCTTCACCAATTTCTGTAATCACTCCAGCAAAATCCCGACCGATACCTCTTGGAAATAGAGATGATTTTGACTCAAGCCAACGACTTGGCTTTTTTAGTTTCGTCATAAAAGATAGAAATCGGAGTGGCTTTGCCCCCTCAAAAGTCTTATAATCAATAGGATTTAAACCAACAGCATGAACTTCTACCCTAACTTGATTCTCTTTCAAAACATCAGATTTAATGTTCACTAAATCTAACACTTCTTCATCACCGAAACGACTATATTGTATTGCTTGAACAACCATTGTATGAACTCCTTTACACATCTACAAAATTGAGTGAGCACTCAATCACTTTTCTTGATTATATGCTTATTCCCCATAGATGTCAACTATACTGTTTCCAAAACTTCTAACTAAGTTAGCTGTTCATGATAAAAATAGATCTATTTTCCCTTATGAAAAATTATCAAACTATAACTCAAAGAAATCCGACTGCTTATAAAAGCAGCCGGATTTTTATATATCTAATTTTTCAAAAAATTTGCCTGTTGACTGCTTTTCTTTTAGCTTCTCAAGCAGCTCATTTTCCAGGAAAGGACTTAGTTCGTCAAAATCTTGACAAACCTTAAAAACAGTCTCTCTATCTATATGGCCAAAAGTTAGTTCATAATAGTCCTTATGATGATGCCAGTTCTGGTCATAATTGATATCTTTCCGTTGATAGTAAACAATATTTTGCTTCGGTGTCAGGTAAAGCTTCTGCGTCAGAATGCTTTTCTGATCTTTGGACAGCTTGCTCCGACTGAAAATTTTAACTCCTTGAAAAATCTTGCGCTCATGGATACCCTGATTTGTGACTTTTAATTCAACTCTTTTATAGTGCATATAGTCACCTCCAAAAATTACTTTCATTATATCAGACTCTGGCAGATTTGCAAGCAAAAGTATCATTTCCAAAAATCTTTAGTAGCCTCTAAAATTTCTTCTGTCGGTGTTACTGTGGCCTCAATAATGCTCTTGCCAGTCTTTTTCAGATAGGCTTGTATCAGATGATAGCCATAAGCATAGCCTGCAGCATAGGGCATTCCAACCGGTATTTGACCTTGAATCTCAGCTATTTCATCACCGTAAAGATAAGGAGCCATTTCCGCCATCCCTGTTAGCTGAAGCTGACTTGAGATGATGGGCTTAATCTCTTCTAACTGCTCGGAACTAGTTGAAGTGACCCAGGATCCGATGAGCTCTTTACCATAGAGCTCAGCAGCAAAAGACTCTGCTAATCCTTCACTGACTACCCAGTCTGCTAGTGTTGTCTGCTGGTTCCATTTGATAAATTGGAAGCGAACATTGTGGTTGCACTCGTGAGCCAACGCGGCTCGCACACGTGGTAAAGTATAGTCATTCGGCAACAGACTAAGCATGAGGTATCCTGGAATTCCTCCATCTCCACTGTATCCCTTATTAAGCTGTAGCATAGGTTTTTCTGGATTGCCCAGTAAAATAGTAAAATGGTAATCCTCAACCTCTAAGTCATAGCCAGCTTGCTTAAAAAGACCGATACTCCTCTTGATAGTATCCTGACAATCTTGCCAGAGTTGATCAGAGCTCAGAGCGTCGATAGCTGGTCTATCCTTCTCTGACAGAGTTCCGGGTAGCTGATTCATAAAACCAAGTAGGAACAAAGCATCAAATCCTCCGGGATACTTGGCTTTCAGAGGAATATGTTGAGTTTATCAGAAGGTGCCAACATGCCTAGCGACCTTGATGCGATTAAAGTCTACAAAGAAAACGGAATCCTTTACGGACCAGCCAAAGCTGTCAACGCTGGTGGTGTAGCTGTATCAGCGCTTGAAATGAGCCAAAACAGCCTTCGCCTCTCATGGACCCGTGAAGAAGTTGATGGACGTCTCAAAGACATCATGACCAACATCTTCAACACAGCTAAAACAACTGCTGAAACATATGGTCTTGGTACTTGACTACCTTGCAGGAGCAAACATTGCTGCCTTTGAAAATGTAGCCAATGCTATGATTGCACAAGGTATTGTTTAAGAAATATGCTAAAAACCTCAATCAAAACGATCGAGGTTTTTTTGAAGCTTCATCTTCTATCAAAACTTCTTCTTCCATAACATTTTTTATTTTTTTGCCCAAAGATAATAACGTTTCTACATCAGAGGGTTTGCTTGTCCCGAGAGGATTCCAAGTAGAAGATGATAAATTTTCATATTCCTTAGACCGAACTCGAAATTTAATATTATCCCCCTTGGTGTCTATGTCTACATTTAAGGCTCTCGCCCCCAGTTTAGGCTCCTTATTTTTTATCCTACAGAAAATAACTTCTCCTGATACAATCTCCTTTCCATTACACCAAATCCTAATATTTCTTCCAGATAATTCTACGACAAAATTCTTCACTAGACTACCTTGTATTTTTTTAATTAAAAGAAAACTAATACAAAAAAACACTAATACTATCGTATAAAGAAAAAGAGGTTGTGATTTAAAAAAATCATTCAGTTTTAAATAGAATATAGCCAACTGTATTCCCAATACAGGAAGCATGAGGAACATGGGAAAAAGGATACCAATTATTATATCTGATTTTGCTGTTGTCGCTGTAAATTCATATCTTTCCATCAATATCACCTTTATAACATTTCCTTTTTATAGAACATTAATCCCATACTAAGACGGATGCATCAGGGAGTTCAATCTCCCTTTCCCCTAGCCAAGATAAATTTTGAACTATTCTAAGGATATTGTACCACTATTTCTGCAAAAAATACCTTAGCAAACATAATCTCCTTCCACAGATACATCATCGCTTTATCGAGCGCTGGAGTTTGATTGACATGATTCTCTAATCAAACTCCAGAACTTTATGATGAAAATCTTATGAAACTACTGGATACTTTTTATAAATTTTCCTTTTTCAATCATAAATAAAAACCGCTAATCCTAAGAATAGCGGTTTAATCATGTTTTTAAGCTACTAATGTAGTTTCTCTATTATTTAAGAGTAACAATTTGCAAATCCTATTTTCTCCCAGTATTAGTGGGTTAATTCCTCAATTTTCAACTCTGGCAGGAATTTGGTAGGTAAATTGATAATCCAAGATTATCTAAACTGTTTGTAATCTCTTCTGAAATTGTTGAATCACCTGAATAATACCAGTGACTATATGTATTCAACGTGGTTGACTTATCAGCGTGTCCTAATCGATATGAAACATATAAAGTATCCTTATGTAACACATTTATAAGATAAGATGCATGACTATGTCTTAATCCTTTCCCCGTAATTTCTGGTACGCCAGTAATCTTAGCATGCCTTTTTATTATCCTAGAAATTGTAGACTTACACAAGGGGGCACCAAAACGTGATACTACATAATCTTTATCATCATTCTTGATTTGAACTTCTCGCCATTTTTTAAGTATTGTAATCGTAAAATCATCTAAATCAATTTTACGATCCCCTGCTATTGTCTTTGTTTGTTGTTTAGCATACCATACACCGTTTTTATCTTTCTCAATTGTCGAATGAACATGAATCCATTTACGTTCAAAATCAATATCTTCCCATTTAAGAGCAATACCCTCACTAACTCTTAAACCAGTCATAAAATATAACCAGATCGTCATGTAATTATGGAGTCCCTCATACTCACTAATATCAAAAGAGTTTATTACCTTCTTAAATTCATCAAATGTCCAAAATTTTGTATCAGGGTGCTTTCCTCTAGGATTATCTAATCCTTTAAAAGGAACTCTATCAATATAACCCAATCTTTCTGCATAGCCCAGACATGCTTTAAATCTAGACCACATATTTTTAGCATAGTTACTAGAATACTTGTCTATAATAGCTAAGCGAAATCTTTCACAGTCAATAGTACTAATATCTGATAATTTTTTACTACCAAATTGCTTAATAAATAACTGATGATGTGGTAAAGCGGTCTGATAAGTTACAAATTGAACTTTTTGTTGATAATATTTTAAATAAATCTCTTCCATAAACTCTCTAAAAGTTAGAAAACTATTATTAGTAGTAGAGTTCACAAATTCATGTTTTAAACGAAGTATCTCTTCATATGCTTCCTTAAAAGAATTAAACGGTAGTCCTTGTTGATTTTTCCTTCCTTTCTTTTGGATTCTTTTCCCAGTTATTGGATCAACTCCTAATTCAATTTGAAAATAAATTTTTCCTTTTGAATCTTTGTATACACCTTTATATTTCTTTGTCTTTGATATAACCATTTTTCTCACCTTCTATATCTGAAAAAGAAATACCAATTAAATTTTCTACAATATTTTTAGGAGCAATGCCTAACCTTTTATTATCGAAAGGTGAACATCCTAATTGTACCGCATTCTTATCATTTTTTCTAGCTTCTTCAAACTTTTTTACAGCAATTTTTTTTGCTTGTCTAATAATATTCCTCGATGTGTGCTCTGGAAAACCAATCGCAACTAAATCTTTATAGTTTACTGTTTCCATGATTTTACTACTTCCTTTCTTAGATTTTTTCACCTCCATGGCATGACTGATGAAGTCATCATAAGAATTTCACTTGCTGCTCTTTTACGGTGGCAGCCTGAACGGTCAGAAGTATCATTGTATATCATTTGTATCATGGCATATAAAGTATCGCTCTATTTTATTGATGGTTTTAAAATCGCTCTTATCATGGCGAGCCATTCAAATCTGCTCCACAAATGAGGAAAGTACCATTTTGGACTATTCAATTGTCAATGTGCTTTCTTAACCTAATACTTTTTGGAGTAATGGTCTTCTTTATTATCCACTCGACCTACAAGGTAATCTAAACTTACATTATAAAAATCTGCAAGTTTGATAAGGTCATCTATAGAGATTAACCTGGTACCTGATTCCATTTTAGAATACGCTGATCTTGTACAATTTAAGATTGCTTTTGCAACATATTCTTGTGTCAAATCAGTATCCTCGCGTAAATCTCTAATCCTTTTCAACATTCAATGTCTCCTAAAACAAGTATAATATAGTTATTTTCTTATTTTTAAATATGTGACAAATTGGCACATGAAACTATGCTATATATACTTTTTAGGAAACTGTTTACTCTAAATGTATCTCATTTTCCTTAATAGATTTCATATTTTGTTTTTTCTTATATTTCTGTATTGTTTTATTAAACATTTCAAAGAAATTTATTGCTTCTCTATGTTGTTCCTTCAGTGTTTCAATCTTTCCTTTATATATGTATAAATCCTTCTCTATTGTATCTACTGAACATTTACCTTGAATACTATTTTCTAAATTGCTAGAACTATTTATCGTATTATTCAACAATACTTCCTCTAAATTAGTTAAATCATCAATTTTATTTTGGACTTGTTCAATCATATTCTCTAGATATGATATTTGGGCAATGAAATCATTTGTTATATCTTCGAAATCATTCGGACTATTTTCCGCAGATATAAGAAAATCTAATTGTTCTATTTTTTCTCTAATTTCGCTAAGAGGAATTCTTCTATACATATACTGCGGTTCATACTGAAGATTAAATTGCCTAATCAAAGTTTTACCTTTCATAAAGCGATTTTTTTCTGCTGAATCTTTATGGTATACATAGTAAGAACTAGTTTCTCTGAGAAATACTTTAACTTTTTCTTCTTCCATATTGATTTGAATATTTGGTACAAAAATAAGTCCTTCTTGTCGGATGCCAAAATGTACCTTAATGTACATTCCATCGTCTACTACTTCTTCTATTTGATTAAGATTCAACTCTACCTCAAACTCATGAACTGCATCCCTATTTCTCTTGAAATCTTGATAGGATTTCCATACCACCTCTTCTGTCGGCAACTCTTTTTCTTTAATTAGCTTTTCTTCATTGTAAAGTTCAACTAAATTTTTATTATCTAAGACAACAGTTTCATTTTTGTTATTAAAATAGTCTTGAAAATAACTAACACTATACCGATTCGTTTTTACCAATTCCTGCTCTGAAATCTTAATCTCATCAAATTTAAATTGAACATGTTTTTCTTTCGGAATTATTTTTAATCCAAAAAATTCTGCTCGTTGAATCAATTCATTCATATTCTTCATTTTCGGAAGTAAAAATTCTAAGATGTTTATGATTTCCCTTTGAACAAACTTTTTCTTAAAATAAGTTTCATTATAAGGTTGTTTTCTACTCAATTTACTATCACGTACGACTTGTTTCATATTTGAATCAGTCATAAAAAAAGTAACATGCTTGTGTCTAAAATCAATTTTTAAATGTAAAGCTTTTGCTTTATTCTTGAAATCTTCAAAATTTTTCGAGTTCTCGATTAGAAAATATACTCGTTGTTTTATTTCATATTTGTAATTTGTTTTGCGATAAACTTCATACTGACGATGCGAATAACGATTTTCTATAATTTTTGCCCCTGCAATTTTTGAAAGACGATCAGAAACCATTCGTAGATTATGTTCTGCCTTATAATCCCATAGAAACTTTTTATCAGAATTCTGATCAATTGAATTTAGGATGATGTGATTGTGGATATGATCTTTATCGACATGAGTTGCCACGATAAATCGAAATCTACCTCCTGTCAACTCTTTAACTGTCTCATAACCAATCCGATTGATTTGTTCAGGAGTGAGATGCTCATCTGGAGAAAAGGACTGAATGATGTGATGAGAATGAATTTTTCGTTGATTTACTTCTTGCCTATCATGACGAAATTCATAAAGAGTATCATTACTTAAAAAATTATCATTGTACATCTTCACTAGTTCTTTATAACTAGGAAAATCTAAATAATTTCTCATACCAAAATCTGAAACTAGTGTTAGATTTTTTGTTTTACTTGGATTCAAAATATATTTGATTAGTTTACTACGATAATTTTTTCCATGAATCGCAAAGTGTTTAGTGATGACCATAAAATTTCCTCAATTTTTCAGATTGAATAAGAAAATCTTTCTCCACTTCTACTATTAACTCTTCTATACCTTTTCTCAACTCATTTAATTCAACTTCCGTTATTAAATTCGAATAATTTATGCTTCTGGCTATTTGATTAATATTATTTCCGATTCGTTTTAATTCAAAAATCAAATCTTGATAACTATTTGTATCAATGGTGATAAAATTCATACCAGGATCTAGTAGAGTTCGTCTAGCATATTCTGAGAATGATAAGCAGTTACTTTTTGAGATATTTTCATTCAATTTGACTAATTCTAGGTCAGATAAAAAGACTTTTTTTAAATTTGTTCTATATCGGTGCTCCACTCTACTACCTCATGTATTTGTTACGAAAATTTTCACTAAGAGGACTTGTTTTTTCTACCTCTTTAATTAATTCCTGAATACAAGTTAACAAAATAGAAACATGTTCTTGAGTAACCTGATGATTTATTTTAGCAATTATTAATATTTCATGAACATCACGACTAATTTGTTCCAACTTTTGCTGTTTCCAAAGGTTGAAACATTTTTCCATCTGTTTTTGTCCATCAGACAATAGTAAGCTTTTACGGAGAAAATCAGAAAAATTATCCTCTCCTTTCTCTCTCATTAAATCTAGTATTTGTTTTTCCTCCGTTTCTGTTAAGCGAAATTGTTTCCGAATACTACGTATACATCTTTTCATATGGCTTTTCCTCCTTCATAGATACTTGTACTGACAATGTAAGCTTACAGACACTGTCAGTACGTTTTTCAAAATAGATTAAACATTTTTGTAAGGCTTTGCGAGCTCAGATATTGTGTCCACAATATCCCAAAAATCATATCGCTTGCCATTTCAAACCATACTGTTCAAAAGACAAACGATATGAAAATATGGTGGCTAGCCCCCAAACCCCCAACATAAATCTCAATTAAAAAAAGTATAACAAATACTATTTGAAAAAATTATCACAGAATAAAAGAGCCCAAACGGACTCTTACAAACTTAAATCTATTAAAAACGAAAGGTAGTTGTATTTTTTCTTTAGAAAAATAAAAATTTTAGATAGAAAATTTAACTCTTCATATAATTCTTTAGCTTAAACTCTTTTATTTTTATATTTTTATCTTCATTAAGTAAGAAATCCTCAATATCTATAATCGAAATCTCCTTATCATTCTCAATTGAAATCAAAATATCATAAGAATTATTAGACAACTGTTCTTTTAACTCAACATTATATTTTCTGAAATCAAGTGTCCCTAGATTAGTATAAATCTTACCAAGTAAAGAAATATCAATTGTTTCTAACACTATCTTTGCTTGATAAATTTCATGATTTCTACCATTACTGTGTGTCACTAATTGCACAAGAACAACTATAAAACTACAAAAGGAACCAAATATCCAAAAATCAGCACCAATTGCCATACCTATACCAGCAGTAGCCCATATCCCAGCAGCAGTAGTAATTCCACTAACTTTCTTATCCCGGGTAAAAATAATTCCCCCACCTATAAAGCTAATACCACTAACAATTTGAGCTGCGACCCTAGAAGTATCATAGGATGGTGTATCTAAAAATGCTTCTTTTGAGAGAATCATCATTAAAGCCGACGTTAAAGCAACAATTATATGCGTTTTTACTCCTGCTTGCTTATTACGTGCCTTACGCTCATAACCAATTGCCCACCCACATGCACAAGCGATTAGTATTGATATAACATGCCTTAACTCGACAATACTGTTAAATGAATGGTTAAAAATTGTAGACATTAATTCACCTCGTTCTATAATGACATCGGTGTCACAAACTGTATTCTACTACTATTTTAATATTTTATCAAACAAAAAAATCGGTATTTTTTACCGATTAAAAACTTTGTCTTCTAACAATCTGTGAAGATACCTCCACAGATTCTATATTTTCTCGATTAATGATTGCTAAAACACCTTCTATCATTTTTTGGGCTAACATAGCATAATTAGGAGAAATAGTAGACAGAGCTGGAGTATAATATTGCGAAATAGGAATATTATCGAATCCAATTATTGAAATATCATCAGGAATGGTAATCCCCTTCTCATAGCACGCACGAATCAGCCCTTGAACCTTCTCATCCCCAGAAACAAATATCATATCCGGATGATTTTGATTAGATAAATTATTTATAGCATATGAATAAACTGAATCAATTGTAGTTAAACCATAAATAACTTGCAAATCCATTAAATAATTTTTATCAGTTAAAAAAGTACGAATACCTTTTTCACGATCCTTATTAACAAGAGATTCCCCTCCCATAAGTAACAACATACTTTTAATACTCTCTTTTGTTACTAATTCCATCATATCATAAGTGGCTTGAAAATTGTTATTAGATACATAAACAACATCAGGTGTTCGAGATTCTCCAAAAACTATAAAAGGCATATTATTCTTCTGTAAATAATTAATCCGAATATCGTCTTTACTTTCATAAAATACTATTACTCCATCTATTAAGCTTCCTGTACTTGAAATTATTGAATTCCTAATCGTATCTTCTTCACCAAAGTATTCAACAATAGCGTTTACACCAAACTCTTTACAAGTTTGTAGAACTCTATCTAGTAAAGTTTGAAACCAAATCAAGGGAAAAGAATCAATCTTTTTAACGGAAATCAAAATGTTTGTAGTTTCTTTCTTAGTCAAATTTTTTGCATATGCATTTGGAACATACGACAACTCATCAATGACTTTTTGAATAGCTCGATAAGTTTCTTCTTTTACCTTTTCACCACCGTTAATAACACGTGAAACAGTTTTTGGAGAAAAACCTGATAAATGCGCAATATCATAAATAGTTACCTTTTTATCGTTTAAATTTTTCACTTTAGTCCTCCATTTATGATTTATCTAATTTTATTATACAATATTTACTTTTTTTAACAAGAGAATTTAGAAAAATATTTTAATGTATCTTAACAAAAACTTTAATTTCAAAATTTTCTATTTTATACTCTATTCTTCCGATTCAAAAAAATAACATTGACAGTTCAAATCTTTATTCTTTACAATTTTTTCTACTTCACATCTGATAAATTTGTATGAAAATAAATTACCATAAAAATGTAAAGAATCACTTACGGTCAAATCTATTGAAACTATAAATGTATCTAATAACATTTGAACATAGCAGTCTAAGATCGGAATAATCTTTTCCTTATCAATAAGCTTTGTTAGTATATCATCAGCTGGTAAAGAAGACGAAAATACCATTTCACAAATATCATAAAAAGAATGAAATCTGTACACTTGCATTAAAGAATTATATTCAAAATACGTTATTCTTCCACAGTCAAAATTAATATTATACACCTTCATTTATGTACACCTTTATATATTGAAAATAATCTTGAGTAATTTTTAATCTAAAAAACAAAGGGACAAGAATAACTGCCCCTTTGTTTATTCTATATCAACTAACTTCTTCAACATAAATAACACCAACAATATCTGCTATTTCTTCCATTAGTTTAAGATGTTCAAACTTACCTGAAAGTTCTAGAGTCATAAATGATGCTATTCTTTTGTCTGGAACATCAAAATATTCAATTCTTTCAGAATTAACATCTCCAAAAGCAGTTCTTGAATCAGTCAATCGAATTCCATTTTCTGCACAATAAACTAATACCCGATTATATGCCTCAGTAGATTTAACTACAATATATAATTCAATAACTTTTGAACGACTTTGAAGATATTTTTTTAAAGGCTGAAACATAGAAATCACACTCCAAACAGAAATAGCTACTAACAGAGCACCTTGATAAAAACCTACTCCAATAGCTAAACCTATTCCTGCTGAAGCCCAGATTCCTGCTGCAGTTGTCAGACCCGTAACCTTCTTTTTATCTGTGATTAGAATTGTTCCAGCTCCAAGAAAACCAACACCAGATATAACCTGAGCACCTAAACGTGTTGGATCTCCTGTTCCAAACTTATAAGATACGAATTCATTAGTCATCATAATTAAACAAGCAGCCATACAAACAATACTATGTGTACGAATACCTGCTGGTTGAGATTTACTTCCTCTTTCTAAGCCAAAAATACTTCCAATGACCAAAGATAATACGACTCTAATTATAATTTCGATGTTCGATAGTCCTATACTGGATGTTTGCATTACTATTTCCTTTTCTTACCGCGTGGTCTCTGTGTGAAGTATAACACAGTTCCAGAAATAATCATTAGAATAATTGTATAAACGAATACAAGGGCTTGTGCGTTAGATGTTGCTGTTTCATCACCTGCAGAACGAATCGTAATACCTAATGGTTGAGCCAATGGATGATAAAGGAATACAGATAAATCGAAATCGGTCAATAAAGAGTTAAAGTTGAGTGCGATAACAGAGAGAACAACCGGCAAGATGAAAGGAATAATAACCTTCATCATTGTGTAAAATGGTGAAGCCCCCATACTTCTAGCAGCATCCTCCATCTCATCATCAACACTAAATAAGATTGCACGTACCATTCTATAAGAGAATGGAATTTTTACAACAATATAAGCGATTAGCAAAATTACTAAACTACCAACTAGAATCTGGTTAAAGACTAAAAGTTGAGGTTGGTTGAAAGTGAATAATAAACTAACTGCTAGAAGTGTACTTGGTAATAGCCAAGGAAGAAGAGCTCCGTATTCGAACAAGAAATCAAATCGAGCTTTATGTTTACGAACTACTCGCGCAAACACAACAGCAAGAACTGTTGCAGTAGTTGCAGCAATAATAGAGTATATAAAGCTGACTAGGAATGGAGAGAACGCAGCACTATTACTAAAGAATAACTTATAATTATCTAAAGTAAAGTTTGATAATGATAAGTTTCCTGTCTGTATTGCAACTGGGTCAGTAAATGAATACAATACAATGAAAATCAATGGTAACATGAAAACAGTGAACAAAGCATAAGCAACAATATGTGCAATGATATTCCATGGTTTAGATGTGATTTTTTGTTTTTTCAAAGGTGCTTTCGTTTTAGAAATAGAAATATAATTTCCGCCTTTTTCGATCTTGTTCATAATAGTAAGCAAAATCGTAGTGGCAACACCCAAAATAATTGCTAGAAAGGCGGCTAAGTCACGAGAATTTCCCATTCCAGCAAATGTTATGATCATTGGGTTAATAGTTTGGAATTCTTTCCCACCAACAATCATAGGTGCTGCTACTGCTGATAACCCACTTAGAAAAACCATAATTGTCAGAGCGAATAAAGTAGGAATAAGAGTTGGCAATACTACTTTTCTAAACACTGTAAATGGTTTTGCACCCATATTACGTGCAGCTTCAATAGTATGATAGTCTACACTACGAATTGTATTAGTTAGGAATAAAGTGTGATTAGCAGTACCAGAAAATGTCATAATAAATAGAACTGCACCATAACCAATAAACCAGTTAGGATCTAAAGATGGAATAATACCTTGTAAAAATTTGGTAATCATTCCATATGGTCCATAAACGAATTTATAACCAGTAGCCAAAACTACTCCACCGTAGATTAGTGACGTCATGTATCCTAGTTTTAATATTTTAGCTCCTTTAATATCAAAATATTCCGTAAACAATACACAAAGTACACCAACAACATTAACAGTTATAATTAGTGAGAATGCTAACTTAAAACTGTTCATAATACTCTGAATCGCACGTTGAGATTTAAGAGCTCGTTGTACGACATCAAGTGAAAACTCCCCACCTTTCACAAATACATTAACTACTAAATCAAAGTTTGGATAAATGATGAAAGTTACCAAGAACCAGATTAAGCCTAAACGAATGAGCCAATCTTTCCAATTTAATTTATGACGCATACTGCACCTCCTTAAAATTGCAGAACGTCTGATGGTGTGATAAATAATTCCACACTTTCTCCGACAGATCTAATAGCTGACTGACTATCGATACTTGTTACATTAAGAATTTGATTTTCAGATACCTGAACAGTATAGTGAATTGTAACTCCTGAAAATTCCACATCAATAATTGAACCTTTTAAGACAAAATCCTGATCCGTTTCACGTTTGAAGCGAACTTTTTCTAAACGAATGTAACCTTTTTTATCTTCCAAAAGAACATGAGTATTATTTAGAAGAATTCCGTGAACAGTTTCATCTGTAAGTACGTTAATGTCTCCAATGAAATCACATACAAATTCTGTTTGAGAATTATGATAAATTTCTACTGGTGTTCCCACTTGTTCAATAAAACCATTATTAAATACAGCAATCCTATCAGATAGCGTTAACGCTTCCTCTTGGTCATGTGTAACATATAGAGTCGTAATTCCCAATTCTTTTTGAAGACGTTTCAACTCTTTTCTCAAATCCACACGTAATTTTGCATCTAGGTTTGACAAGGGTTCATCCAAACATAGGATTTTAGGTTCCAGAACAAGAGCACGAGCTAAAGCTACACGCTGCTGTTGTCCTCCAGATAATTCTGAAACGTTACGTTGCAATTGTTGATCTGAAATCTTAATTTTAGCAGCCACTGCAGAAACCTTGGCTTTAATAACATCTGGAGCAACTTTTTTAACCTTTAGACCGAATGCAATATTATCAAAAACTGTCATTGTTGGAAATAGTGCGTAAGATTGGAATACGATCCCGATTCCACGTTTTTCTGGCTCCATATGAGTAACATCTTTCCCATTAACCTCAATGCTTCCAGATGAAGGGTCTAAAAAACCTACCAAAGCTCTCAAAGTTGTTGATTTACCGCATCCAGATGGTCCAAGGAAGGTAAAGAATTCTCCTTCCTTAATATCTAAATTTAGATTATCAATCGCGATAAAATCACCGTATTTAATTTGAATGTTATCAAATTTAATCATATTACTAACTTCCTTTACTTATAAATGAAAAGTCTCTCTTAATTTCTCATGTAGGTTTAGAAACTTTAGAGAGACCTGGAATTTTAAAATTTACACTTATGTCCTATTTTACATATTCTAGTTCAGCTTTTTCAACCCATTCATCCAAATGTTTTCCAACAGCTTCCCAATCAATACTTTGCGGTTTCACTTGATCAACAAATTTCTTAGTAGCTTCTGGTAACTCTTTCACTGCCTCAGTATTTGCAGGAATAGAACCAAAGTTTTTGCTGTACTCTACTTGAATCTCTGTTTGACCAAACCAATCAATAAATTCTTTAGCTAAAGCTTGTTTCTTACTAGTATTCAAAATCATTGTTTGTTCAGTTACAAACGGAACACCAATTTCAGGAGACATTACTTTAAATACAACATTTTGTTCTTTTTGTCCAACTAATGCACCAGAACCCCACATCATACCGTACTGGATTGGGTCATCCTTATCTAACATTTTAACAATTGAACTTTCACCCTTTTGAAGAGTGTACGCATTTTCCAAATATTCTTTAGCTGCTTGCCAACCTTTTTCAGAAACGCCTAATTCTCCTTTATCATCGAGATAGCGAACAAGGATACTTGCCAAGATCGCACGCCCTGTTCCCCCTGAAAGTCCAGAAATTGAATATTTACCTTTATATTTGCTGCCTAACTCAGTCCAATCTTTAGGCATTTCAGTTACGTCAGGAGCACCGATTAAAACTAATGGCTGAACAATTACAGGATTGTAATAGTTATCTTTATCTGATAGAGATTGGTCAATTTTATCTAACCATTTAGGTTTGTACTGTACCAATAATTTTTGATCTCTAATTTTATTTGAATCAACAGCTCCAATACCAAATACCATATCAGCTACTGCATTATTTTTTTCAGCAATAACACGATCGGCCAACTGAGCACCTGGAATGTCAACCATTTTAATATTGAAACCAGCTTCTTTAGCCTTAGCAGTTAACCAATCCCCACGTCCGTTTGAAACAGAGTTAGAATAAATTACTAATTCTTGGCTCTTGTCAGCTTTTTCTTCTGATTGAGGTGTATCGCTCGAAGAATTTGATGAATTAGTTGAACCACCTGAACATGCTGCCAATGTTGTAACCGCAACCCCTGCAGCTAAAAACGATAATAATTTAGATTTTTTCATATGAAATCTCCTTTTTATTTTTAATTATAATTTTATTTTAAAATTTTTCGCAATATGGAACAAAACGTCTCATATCTTCAAATACTGTGTAATCGATACGATTTACTGTAATGACAGGAATCTTTTCAAGCAGAACTTCGGTTAATTCCTTTTTCACTTTAGTAAACTCTTCATTTTCTTCTTCAGTTAATGGAACTCGAAGATATCCAATTGAGATATGGAATTGATAGCGATCATGATTAGGGAATCGAACACCTGCTTTTTCAGAAACATATGTTCTAATTTCTTCTAATCGTTTAGCTGATTTTTCATCGGCTGGTTCTACTAAAATGTTTTGATTTCCCATTTCAGTCACACGCATATGAATATCTTCGTTTAGCAATGGGAAAATTTCTAGTTGTTTTGCAAAGTAATCATGAATTTCTTGTAATGGCGTATCCAATGGTAGATGGCTACTCCAAAATTCTGGCTCACGATTTTCATGGCAAAGCAATTCAATTACAGTCATATGAATAGAATCTCTTGGAGTTAATGTGAATTTATCTATAAATGGTAACTCTCTATAGCGTGATTGAATGATATCAACAACTTCCATCAAATCTGAATTAGTATAAAGATTTGCCACAACTGTATTTCCAGGAAAATGATTAAATTCTCCGTTCTCTTTGAACTTAATTTTTGTTAAGTTTTTCATAAACAGACCTTCTTTTATATTTTTTGACATCGGTGTCATTCATATTTGTATTATACAATGTAACCGTTTACTTTGTCAAGCGCTTTCATCAATTTTTTTTATTTTTTTTTAATATATATATTACAAGACTACTTGAACTTTATTATTTATTGTATCCATTAGGATTTTTTGATTGCCAATTCCATGTATCTCTACACATATCTTCGACCGTTTTTGTAGTCTTCCAATTTAATTCCTTATACGCCTTATCTGCATTTGCATAACAAGTCGCAACGTCCCCAGAACGTCTTGGAACAATTTTATAAGGGATCGGAACCTTATTAACACTTTCAAATGTATTTACAAGTTGTAATACACTAGTTCCCTCTCCTGAGCCCAGGTTATAGATATAAACATCTGTTTGTTCGGATACTTTTTCTAAGGCTTTGATATGACCTATTGCCAAATCCACTACATGGATATAATCGCGAACACCAGTACCATCTACCGTATCATAATCATCTCCAAAAACACTTAGCTCTGGTCGCTTACCTACCGCTACTTGTGCAATAAAAGGCATTAAGTTGTTAGGAATGCCTGATGGATCTTCTCCAATCAACCCCGACTCATGAGCACCAATCGGATTGAAATAACGAAGCAACGCAATACTCCACTCTGAATCTGCTACATGAACATCTTTTAAAATCTGTTCAAGCATCACTTTGGTGTATCCATAAGGATTTGTTGCACTTGTCGGCATTGTCTCAACGAGGGGTGATTGATTGTGAATACCGTATACAGTTGCACTCGATGAAAATACAATCTTTTTAACATTAAACTCTGACATCACTTGAACAAAAGCTAATGTACTCATAATATTATTTTCGTAGTACATTACAGGCTTTTGCACGGATTCGCCGACAGCTTTGTATCCTGCAAAATGAATTGCAGCCTCAATAGATTCTTGTTCAAAAACTTTTCTCAATCCTTGTTTATCACAAACATCTAATTCGTAAAACGCAGGACGTTGCCCTGTAATTGCTTCAATACGATCTAATACTAAAATACTTGAGTTTGAAAGGTTGTCGACAATAACGACTTCCTTACCTAAATTTAGTAATTCTACTACGGTATGGCTACCAATATAACCAGCTCCGCCTGTTACCAATATTGCCATTTTTACTTCCTCCTAATTAATTCCAACCGATTTAACAAATCTCATAAATGCTTCATGTCCGGTTTGAGTATTCTTATAAACACCTGCATCTTCGAGAACTCTCGCAAATACTTGCCCTACTTCATTTTGAACTACGCTATGAACCTCCTCCTCTTTAAGTCCAGGATATTTTTCTTTCAATTGAACGGCCCATTCTAAATGATAATCAGCAATTTCGTTATCTTTTCCTAAAAGATATTTCTCAACTTCTTCTAACTCTGTTTTCAAACGAGGTGGTAAAATCGCAAGTCCCATCACCTCAATTAACCCGATGTTTTCCTTTTTAATATGTTGTACATCTTGATGAGGATGGTAAACACCATCTGGGTATTCTTCAGTAGTATGATTATCTCTCAAAACAATATCCAATTCATATCTCCCATTCACTTTACGAGCAATAGGAGTCACCGTATGGTGTGGAATATCTTCAGTCTTAGCAATGATGTTTACGTCTAAATCTGAATATTCTCTCCAGATATCTAGGATTTTAGTGGCTAATTCTACCAAACGATTTTTATTTTCACCTTGTAGCCTAATCACTGACATCGGCCATTTTATAATCCCAGCTTTAATATCCTCAAAGTCTTTAAAAAGAAATTCTCTCTCAAATTTTGCTTTTTCCATTGGGAAAATATGTTTTCCTCCCTGGTAGTGATTATGACTAAGGATAGATCCTCCTGAGATAGGAAGATCAGAATTTGAACCAGCAAAATATCCTGGTAAAATATCAACAATCTCCAATAATTGTTCAAATGTTTTAGACGTAATAGCCATTGGTACATGTTGACTATTCAAGAATATCGCATGCTCATTAAAATATGAGTATGGAGAATACTGGAACCCCCATACTTCGTCTCCCAGTTCCAATCGAATAATTCTATGATTAGCACGTGCTGGATAATTTATTCTCCCCTGATAACCTTCATTTTCCATACAAAGTAAACATTTTGGATAATTAGATGACTTTACCAATTTCTCTGCCGCGATTGTTTTCGGATCTTTTTCCGGTTTTGATAAATTGATTGTAATTTCAAGTGAACCATAATTAGTTTCAGTATGAAAAGCTATATTTTTAGAGATAGCTGACAATTTAATATAGTCGCTATCTTTACTTAGCTGATAGAACTCTTCAACTGCTTCCTGTGGCGAAACATCATATGAACTCCAAAAAATATCATTAAGGCGACTTGGTAATGGAACGATGAAATTCATCAGCTCTGCACCTAAACATTCCTTTGCCTCAGCTAAATCAGCAATTTTACCATTCTTTAAAGCTATTTCTACTAAATCGTCTTTTAATTTTTTAAGATCACTATCATTTGAAATCTTATCAGTTCCTTCTTCCCCGATTAAGGCCAAAACTCTATTTTTTATATATATCTGGTCCATCGGTTTATAAATTCCATATTCAATAACTCTATTAACAAAATTATCTACTATTGTCTGCATATTTACTCCTCTTTATCTATAATACTCCTCTTTCCTGATAATCTAACCATTTATAAATAGATTGTGTTGTATGGGATATCTTATCAAGAATATTAACAACTTCTAAAAATACAATAGCTTCATCAACATTTTTGGGTTCAATAAGAAAATTCTCTACTGCTTTATCTCCTAGTTTTTGACATAGACCAGATATCAACTTACATTTTTTATTATAGTCATATACGTCAGGTTCATAGTTTCTATTCTTATACCATGTTAGAGTTTTCTTTAAGTGATCCCCTAGAATAAAATGTATTTTTAGCATTTCATAAAATAATGGTCCCCATTCATGCATTGTATGAATATTTTTTAATTTCTTAACTATTTCAATGATTCGATCACCAATACGTTCAATATCTGTAGATAATTTTACTATAGTTATAATTTTTCTCAAATCAACAGAAACAGGATGTTGTAAACAGATTAGTTCGATTCCTTTCATATCTATTTCAACAACTGCTTCATTGATAACTAAATCATTATCTACAATACTTTGTTTTTGAACTTCGGTTAGAGTGTCAAATATTATTTCATACTTTTTTATTATAGAGTCCCATATATCTTCTAGATTGTTTGACAATTCAATGATTTCATTGTCAAAATTGCTTCTCAACATTATCTAACCTCAATAATCAAAATACTTGCATCATCTTTTTTTCCATAAATAGGATCAATATTTCTAGATTTTTTTCTTATTTCAATCAATTCTTCAAAAGAGTAGCCTGAATTTTGAGTATAAAAGTCGTAAAAACCATCAGTCATTAAAACAATATGATTACTAGTTACTTCCAAACTACCATTTAAAACATGATTTATACTACTTTTGTCTAGTGAACCTATCCAATATCCTTCTGGTTTATTAGCTAGCTTCCTAATATTTTGTAATATTGTCTTTTTATCAACTTCATGATTAGATTTGATTGCAAATTTTCCTTGCTCAAAAAGACAATCTACTCTATGATCTGTAATCACTTGATTGTTGACTATCATAACACAATCGCCAACCATTATGTATTCTAATTTTAAACCGGATAATTTTGCAAAAATAAAGGCAAATGTTGGCAACTGGGAATAATCATCAAACTCACACTTATCTATCTTAATTCTTTTTCTAACGTCATCTAAAGCAAGCTCGAAAATTTTCTTCAATGATAAAGAATCGTTACAATACTGCTTGAGACACTCAGAAATAAGATGAGATACTTCTGAAACTGAATAACCTATAGAGTCTTTTGCATTAAATAAATCTGTTGCTCCATCTATAATCCAGAAATATTGGTTTTTGTAATCTACGCTATCTTCGTTCTCTTTAGCGCTACCTTGTATTGAGCAAATTCTATCTATCTTCATAACGACGTTTTAAACTCCATTGTCCAAATAGAAGGCAAATTCCAAATACAGTTATAACCATCTCAGCCATTTTATTTAATCCAGTTTTTGGTAATGCATGTTGATTATCTTTTACCTTCACTACTTCACTAATATTGGTTACATCATCTTGTTTTTGTGAAATTTCTACTGTTACTACATTATCTGAATCATGATTTGATTTTTCAATTTTATCATCTACACTATTTGCTGAGTAATTATTAGCTAAATTATTTTTGTTTTCAACTACAGGTTTTAATTCCTCCACATGATTATCTGAGTGGTTATCTGAATTTTGAGAAAAGATTTTATAACTTTCATTCTCAGTTATAATATTAAAATCACCAACATTATTATTTGTGTCTGAACTAGTCCCTTTAAAATCTGTTTTAAGTAAAGAAACGTGATTTCCTGTTAAATTGGAAAGTTGATTATTTAAGACAGTGATACTTCCAGCAGATTCTTCAATTACGATTCCGTCTTTACCGCCTGAAATGATATTATCAGACACTACCAAATTGTCGCTGACTCTTAACATTTCAATGTTTGGCTGTTCAGTATTTTTCGAATTATTATGAATGATATTCTTTGTTACAGTAATATCAGACACTTTTCCAAGATAGTCTGCACTATCTTTTGCAACACGTATTGCTTTTGTTTTAGCATCAGCAATATTAAATACATTTTCAGTAATAGTCACATGTTTATTCAGATCTAATACGTCTTTAACATTTTTATAACTATAAGCATTAACTAAAGCAGCACCATTTTCACGATAGTGTTCACTTTCCTCTTTAGTTTTCTTATCAAACCTATTTCCTTTTATTAAAATATCAGTAAATCCTGTAAAGCGAACACCCGCATACATCATATTATCAAAATGATTATTTAGAATTTTAATATTTGAAGGATTTTCAGTTGTTGCAGTTTGATAATGTGTCCCAATTGCAGTTACTAATTCACCTGATTTTTCACTTTTACCAAAATAAGAATTTTGAATCGTTACATTTTCAGATTTTTGACCATTATCATTTAATGCATATGGAAAGCCTTTTCTGGTTAATGGCTCTATTTGAATAGACTCCTTACTGATGATCTGACCATCCTTCATAGTCTTAGGAAGAGCTTGTCCCAAAAAACGAGAGTTATCTACTAGTACATTTTTTGAACCTGCAATTTGAATGGCATGCCCCTGATAGCTATCTTTAAAGGTAACATTACTTATTGTTACGTTTTTTGAATTTCCTATAGCAAAGGCTCCTGAAGAATTAATCAAAGGGAGATTCTTAGCTTTTGTCCTCTCTTCATTCAAAGCTCCGTTCATATCAATTGTTCCACCAGAGTAACTGATATCTTCAGTTGGTTCCCACTCAACTTGATCTCCATCGTCAGTGAATAAACCTGTCATGAATACAATAGAAGGATGATTTTTGATATTGATACCATTTAATATGGTAGCTTTTTCATGTACTTCTAGGTGTGTATGACTTCTCAAAAAGACAATCTCTTTAACTAAATAAGTCCCCTCAGGAAAATATACTTTCCCTCCACCTAATCCTTTAGCAGCTGCATCTATTGTATCCTGAATTGCTTGTCGGTCATCATTAACCCCATCGCCTACTGCACCATAATCTTTTACATTTAAAGCAATTTTTTCAAAATCTTTTTTTATAGTGCTATCATTTACAATATCTTCTTTACTATTCTTACTTTCATTATTAGATTTTTCTATAGATTCAACAGTTTTATTATCTTGTGAATCAGAATGAATAGTATTATTAGAGTTATCACGATTAACACCTGACAAACTATCTAAATTATTAGTAGATGAATTAGTATCGATACTTCCAATAGAATCATTATTAGAAATATTTTGAGAGTAGCCTAAATCATTGGTAGTTACATTAGAAATCTCTTTTGTATCAATCTGTGATGTAGTAGTACCAACTTCATCAGCTAAAATACTTTGGCTTCCAAAAATTGAAATAGCCAATAAAACTGAGCATGTTCCAACTTTCAATTTACGAATGCTAAATACTTCATTATGAAAAATGTGTTTCATAAGGACCTCCAATATTTTTATTAATTTACAATTTATTATTACTTTTCTTAAAATAGAGAAAATGACACCGCTGTCATTATCTTTATCATATATTTTCTAATTTGAATTGTCAAGAAATAACACAATAAAATACAACATTTTTGAAAACGCAATCATATTTAAATTTTTATATCTAATCAATATATACAAAAAATTTTTTTAACTTCTTCCAATATTTCTAGTTTGAGATAATAGTTTCATTGTTTCGAAAAAATCTTCTAAAATATCACTAAATTCTATTTAATAAAAGTCGTAATCTTTTAATTATAATTTAAAATCATGACCATCCGTCAAACGGGTGATCTGTGCTAGGGCTATAAGTTCAGATTACTAGCTAGCGTCTAAAGACGCTGGCTTTCACTATGTGACTATTAGTCCGTCTCACACCTAGCGGAGCGAGACGGACTAATAGTCACGTAAAAAGTCTTTAAAATAAAAAAACGCATATTATCAGGTATCTAAAACCTTAATAATATGCATTCTTGTGGAAAGATTTACTTCATTTTCTCCTCAAATTGAGTTTTACCCAGCCTCCAGTATTGTTATAGAATTACTTAGAGTCCTAATTTTTCCTTTATAATCATGTCAAACGAAATAGTTAATTCATCGCCTCCTATTATTTTTTTGGATGTTATCAATATTAGAATGAGATAGTTTTTAATTATAGTATTAAAACAGTCGTGATGTTTTTTAATTTATTTATTCAACTACTATATTTCTTGTTTCACAATTAAAATTATTTTATTAATCTTTAATTTTATCTATTGATTTTTGTTTTCAATTGTTCAATAATTTTCATAAACTAAAGCAATGTCTCTGATATTCATACTGCCTAATCCCACTACTATCTTTATTCATCTTGATAGAAAAAACAAAGTAATGGTCCCGACCGTCTAAAGATTTACTTTTGTCAAGTTTAAAATAATGTTTTTGAGACATAGCCATTGTGCGTAAAATATCATCGGTAATAAATGTTAATGGTATATCTAAAGCAGAATACTTGTAAAAATCTGACTCAAATCGTAAATAAGAATCAGAAAAATAATCTAGCTGCAATTTATCGTCATATAATTCTTTACGATTCATGTAATTCCTCACCTTCTATCTGGATATCAAGTATATCTAACCATTCTAATCGAAGAAATCCAATGTCTGATTTTATAGATATAAACTCTTTCCCAATTTCTTTAACAATACCCGATACTACTTTTCTTCTATTTGAGTGCTTAAAAATAAACGTTGCAGGGAATGTATTCGTATAAAGTTGACGAACAAGTAAAACTTTCACTTCCATTGATAAAGTAATTGAGACATCTTCTTTATTTTTTTCTTCCCAAAGAGAACTTGAATGTTCTGACAAAAAGAATCCCATCCACTTAGCCATCCCACGATCTTGATACTCTCTTGCAGATAAAAACGGCAAATAAGAACGATTCATCATTTTAGCCCATCTAATCCTCCAGCTGAATGACCACCAATGAGTTTACTTCTTGCAATTGTTCTAGAAGCCTGATCCAGGGCATTTCCTTTCAATAGTGAAGTAAAACCAAATTCTGTTCGAATAGCATCGATTGCGGACTGGAGCCTTTCTTCTTTTTCTATTTTCTCAATATCATCAAATAATGAAATCAATCCAAAGGATTCATCTACTAAACCAGAATAGTTAACCGCAACATTCCTAATAGCTCCTGAAGTATATTTAGTGTTAAATAACTTTAAAACGTAATTTGTCAGTAATGCTGTTTGATTGGTCGGTTCAATCTTCATTTGAGTATGAATAGATCGTTTCTGTTCTACTTTAGAATATCCTAAGTGTATAGAAACCACAGTCGCTTTTTTACCAGCTCTTCTCAATCTAACTGCAACTTGTTCTGCCATTTCACGAAGTATAATTTCAATATCTCTTTGTTTGACATAATCTCTAGGTAAAACTTGAGAGTTCCCTATCCCTTTTGACTTCGGCTTATAAGGTTTATGAACATTACTTTCATCAATACCATTAGCGTGAAACCACAACTCTAGTCCCATAATCCCAAGCTCTTTTTTAATCAAGTCAGGATTAGCCTGTGCCAATTCTTTAATCGAAAAGATACTTAGATTATGTAATCTCTTCTCCATTCTATTTCCAATTCCCCAGAAATCTGTCATTTTAGGAATAGCCCATACTTTCTTTTCTATATCCTCATAGGACCAATTAGCTCTCATTGTCGGAGTCTTTTTAGCTTCATTATCAAGTGCCAACTTAGCTAATAAGGGATTGGCGTTAGACATACCTACCGTTGAATAGATTCCTGTTTTTCTCCAAATCTTTTTTTGAATAGCAGCCGAGATAATATCTAATTTATCTTTCCGACTAATACTTTTATCTGGCACAAAATAATTTAATGAACTTGTTAAATCAATAAATCCTTCATCAATTGAATAAGGATAAATATCGTCTGGTGCCGCAAAATCTTGAAAGATTTTTTGAATTTCCATATTGACTGCTATATAAGTATCCATTCTCGGAGGAACAATCACAGTTGATTTTGCCCATTCCTCAATAAAACGCACATAATCAATCGTTGTCGGTAAACCTTGCTTCTTAGCGTTATAGTAAGAGAACTTCCTAGTTTTTACATCAAATGGTAAATCATAGGAACGTCCAACGTTTGATTTTCCAAAGACCTTTTTAAACATAGGAGAGGAAGCAAGGATTAACCCGGCAGAATTATCTGCACGACTCATAACACAAAGCGAAGTCTTAAGTGGATGTAAGCCTCTATCGACACACTCTACACTTGCGTAAAAAGATTTCATATCAATAAATGCAACGTCACTCTTTGGTTCGAGACTATAATCAAACCAAGTCATACTCAATCCTCTAAAGGCATAAAGTTTCCAACGATTTTCCCTATGATACGAGGATTCTCATCATAAGGCGCAAACTTATCTGAATAGTTCCGATTGAGTGAAACTAATCGAAGCCCATTTTCTTCACGATACACTTTCTTAATATAGGTTTGACCATCCCAATCTATCGCATAGATAACCCCGTCATAATCAAATCCCGTTTGCTTAATAAGGGCTACCGAACCATTTTCATATGTCGGTTCCATTGAATTACCAAACACCCACGATGCAAAATCATAATCAAATTGATGATCGAAGTAAACTGTATCGTAATTACCATCATCAAAATAAGCTGTTCCTGTACCAGCTGATAATTTTTCGTAGACCTTATAGGCAAAACGCTGAGGAATGTCTACAACCTTTGCATTCTGTTTGTTCAACAATTCTGTAGCATAATGAAGTGTTGCTTCTTGATTCCTTTCCGTTAGTTTGAGATAGATTTCAACTATTTCATACTCTGATTCAAAATATCGAAGATCTACATTCAAAATCTCACTCAATTTGCTTAAATTGTTTTGATTAGGCTTTGTTTTACCTGATTCCCAATTAAAGTATGAGGCTCTACTAATTCCCAAACTGGATGCAAGTTGAGATTGAGATAATCCTTGACTTTCTCTTTTTCTTTTTAATTTAGTAGGTGAAAACATTTATTCTCCTTTTGTAAGTTTATTAACTAACAAAAGGATACCATAGCTTGTTGAAAAAATCAAGAGTTTAATAACCCTCAAGATTTAAAATAATCATAAACTGCGCTAAATTCGTACTTTTATTGTTAGGAAATCATCACTGAAGAATGCTAAAACTTTTGAAAAAATATGAAGAAGAAAATAGAGAATATAAAAAAGAATCGTTATTTTTTAATTAACGATCCAATAGACTTTATTTTAAAAATCTAACTCTACAAACCATTTCAATTAGTTAAATCTTTCAATCTTTCTTCTCCAGATTTAAGCATCTCTTTCTCCACTTGATTCCATTCTCCAAATAGTAAATCATGAAGAACGGTTGCTGCTGAAGTTGTATTTTCTTTTGAATCATATACACAACTTCTATCTCGTTGGTAAATTTGAATTCTTTCAAAGATAGCTAGTTCTTCCAATTGCCGTGTATTATCAACTAGATGATTTACAATGAAATCATGATGTTCTTTTGGAGTTGCACGTGCTTGATTTGGATTGATAGCGTATAGTTCTTCATATCGGATAAGGGTGCTCAGATAGGACAGCTTAGGCTTTGTCGCAATCAAGGCTAATTGTACTTCATATCCCCTACTTTTCAAGAGTTGTGCTGTTTTCTTTGGAACATCAATCGTTCGTAAAGTTCCCTCTATCAAAAGATTGTATCCCAAATGACTCAATTCTGTTACTAAAGACTCTACCATTTTCCCTGCAAAATCTTTGGTGTATTCTACACTATCTTTGCCATATTCTTGCTGCAGTCCTGAATAGTGTGGATGCTGAGAACGAAAACTATCACCATCTATGATAACAATATTTCCTTGAAATTCTTTCTGTTTAATACGATGAATTGTAGTCTTACCAGCACCACTTTGCCCTCCAAGCAAAATTGCTATAGGTTGCTTACTGGACTTTTTTCCTCTTGTCAGTGAACGAAGATTCCGTGCTAGAGCATGTTTGAATTCACTATCAGTATAATCTTGGATTTCCATTAGGCTACCATCCGTTTTTCAGACATCTCTAACATACGTTCAATTCCATCCAAATAGCCGCTATACCTCTCAATTTCATCAAAATTTTCTACTAAATAGATATTCGTATGAATCAAGTCAGATAGATCATCACTCATTAAAATCCAAGGATTAGATTCATCATCAATACTAATTCCCTGACTATCTTGATAACGATAGAGTCGAGATAATAGATTAGCACCTCTTTCTTTCACAATTTCAATTTTTAAAGTCAATTCATAATCTTCAACAGGATTGAGCATTTTATCTTCTCCTACAATATCGACATAAGATACATTAAACTTCTGACAAATGATGTCTATTAATTCGGTAGAGACTGAACTCGTTCCATTTTCATAACGACTCAGACTATTTCGTGAAATACCTACAATCCGTGCAAATTCGAGTTGTGTTAAGTCATGTGTTTTACGTAAGGATTTTATGTTCTTTCCAATCATGGCAAACTCCTTTCATTTGATAACACCATTATAACATTTAGAAAAAGTAAATGCACCATTTTTGGTGCATTATTTATTGTTTTTTCTAAATCTCTCTAAATTCTTCTCCAATTGTTCCTTATGAAGTTGATTCTTAGCTTCCTTTAATGTGTCGTCCAATGTTTCTTCCCTATAAATTGATTCTGTTTTTACTTGTTCTGATTCTTGATCTGGAGTGAAAATGATATCTAGCAGTCGGTCTATTTTTTCAAGATCTTGGACAGACATATCAGATAGTCTATGAATTAGCTTCTTAAATACATCACTATTGTCGTGATTTTTCTTAAAAAATGTTGTAAACATCTATAACCTCTCAAAAAAAGCAGCCTATCAGGACTGCTTAGTGTAATTCGGAAATCGCATCATAAATGGACTGCAATTTCTTATTGTCTTTATTCTTAGTGTCAATCAAAGTATGTAGCTCTTCAATTTTCTTTTGACTGCTTTGAATATCACTATTGTTATCCGCAATAAGTCTTTTAAGATGTTGCTGATAACTTGTAGTGATATCTGTCTCTTTTCCTGTTCTAACCTCTGTAACTTTGGGTTTAGAACTAGGATTTGATTCCGTTACAGGTGCTTGTTTGCGCTTTTGAAAAGCTGCTTCATAATTTACATCATTACCTCCTTGATGATTTCCAAATAAGGCCGCAATTTTATCTGGATCTTCTTGATTTTCTGATTTACTTTCTAATGGTTGATTAAAATTCCAATCTTTTGTCATTCACTCATTTCATCCTTTCTAGATTCAGAATCATCGAATTGTCTTTCTTTACCAAAGGCATGGTCAAGAGCTTCTTCAAAACTCATGTGACTGATGCTTTGACGCCTTTTGAACGTCGCAAACATCGCTGTCTCCAGTTGTTCTTTGTAAGCAGCTAGTTTTTCTGTCTCTCTTGCTACCTTACTTTCTTGCCTAGTGACCTTTTCTTCTAAGCGTTCGATTATGGTCATATACGATCCTCCTTCATTTTAATATTAGCTAAAACATCTTGATTTTGTTATCACAATTCTAAACATTGAGAGGTTTGTCTTACTGGCTGATTCCCAAATGTCTCTTTTGCAGACTCAAGCATCAATTGTAAATCTGATTTGTTTTCTCTAAGGACATCATTCCAGTCTCGTTTTTCTTTCCCAGATTCATTATCAGGCAAATCCAGTAAAACAGGAAATCCTGATTGAGATAACTTATCAGAAAATTCTTTACCTGCATCATCACAATCTACCGCAAGTGTCAATAAATCAGGATGATTATCAAAATAGCTGGTGGTATCACGAATTGTATTGATTAAAGGCAATAACTTTGAAGGTATTACTGTATCCAAAAATTCCAACTTCTGATTTTCTTCAGCTATCAGTCGTAAAGTTTGATAAGCAACAATAGACCTTTTTAATCCTTCCATAGATACCAAACGAACATCAGATAGACTTTGTTGATGAAGCTCGTAATAGCTCATCAAGTCGACGAACGATTCACAAAAGACCAGTCTATTTGGTTTACCAATATCAAAGGATATTCCAATATGTCCATGGCTTCCTTTTAGAATCGTTTTCAGCCTCTCTCTAGGAAGAGAGTGATTCTTATAAATCCCTTGTAGGCTTGCCGCCTGCAGTTTGTGACGATGATCAAAACTTTTAAAAACAATAACAGGTTCAACTGTTTCATTTGTTTTCCAACTGGCTTGTGTAATCAGACCTTGTTGAATCATCTTTTGTACGATTTCTTCTGAGATTCCTCTACATTCTGTTAAGTAATATCTGGTCAAACGACAGTCAGAATCTTCTATTGACTTTAAAGGATAATAAAATGGTCTCTCTCTTTTTTCTTGAACAATGCCTTTTTGAAAAGGTTCTTCAGAAAGAAAAGATAGAGCTTCTCTAAAAGAAATTCCTTTAACTAGGCGAACAAAATCAATAACATCACCTTGAATATCTCTTGAAAACCATTTAAAAGTATTAGTAGTTGAAAAAATCCGAAATGAATCGTGTTCAGGATGTTCATATACACTGCTCGAAACTTGTTTAAAGGAGATACCTAAACGATTGGCTACATCAAGAATTGAAATTTGCTTACATTCCTCTATATTCATAAAACATCATCATTTTGTCGTAGTATTTGGTAGTGATGGAACTGATGATGATTCTTCTAAAGTTTTGGAAGTTGCCTTATCTAAATCATCCAACCCAGATTTCCAAACCTGTACTTGATTGACCAATAACTTACCAGGTAGTTTCGAATAAGACAACTTAACCGTTCTGGTTTCTGTTTGATTGGTCTTTGATTGGTTGGCATTCTTTAAATCAGATACATAGGTTACATTATAAGAGACCATGGCAATGGCTTGATTCGTAGTCTGATTAACAAAGATATCAGCTTTTTCAAAATGATAATCCAAAATATAATCCTTATACACTTGGTTCATGGCATCATTTTGACTTGACAATTCTTGAGAATAAGCTGATTCAGTCATATAAGGTTGAATACGTGTATTATTTTCCCCTAGTTTTTCTTTCGTATAGTACTGTGTCAAAAATTCTTTTACAGTATCCGATGACAAAATACTTGCTTTATCTTCTGCTTGTTTGTCCTCTACAAGTTTAGCTGCAGCTAATTCAATCTCTTTACGACTTTGTTTAGCAGTCGAGTGTTGACCAGCAGTATATCCCATCATGAGAATAAAGCTAGTTGCAGCCACTGCTCCAACACTAATTAAGGCTTTAGTTTTGACTTTATTTAACATCTTAGACCTTCTTTCTATAAAAACTAGGTCAAGAATAACAAAAAGGACTTGTAAGTTTTATCACACCATAATAAAAGGTGATTCCTACATTTAAGAAGCAAAATCGTACAGTTCAGAGAAAAATATCAAAACTATCTGTCTTCAGCTTATAATGTAACTATGAAAAATTCAAAAGAAGAAAATTTGAGAAGAGCTCTTTCTCATATTGAACGACATAAACAAGCCATAAATACAAGTAATAACAGTGAGGATAATGATTTTCATAAATTACTGCTCCAATTTAGCTATGAAGTATATGAAAGAATCAAGGCTAATAAAAAACCTTATCCGAATTTAGATTCAGATAAAGTTTTTTAACCATCTAACAAGTTTACATACTTTTCTTAGTTTTGGAGTTTATGAAACGCCAACTGAATCCTAGAACCAACATCAGATTGATGAAAAGGTACACAGCCGTAAAACTAGTTAAACCATGTTGTCTGATATCATCAAAGTATAAAGTCGGTTCAGTAAAGAACAGATAAATTCCATAGACCTCCACGAAAATAAGAAAACTGATAAAACCAATAAGGAAAAGTCCACTGGCAATAAGAAAGAGTCTCCATAAAAGAATGAGAATTCCTCCTACTGCTAAAAAAATTACTGGGATAAGGAGTAAATCATTCATGACTTTCTCCTTTCTAGTCAATCAATTGACGATAATGGGTGGCAAGAGAGGAATCAAACTCTTCTAATTTTTGAACTAAGTCCAAATACTCCTCTTTCTCATGTTCTTCAAAGTCCACACCTCGATGATTCTGAAGAGCGATTTCCAATTGACTAGTAAGTTCTCGTATAGAAAAGCTGTAATCGCCTGTCACTTCCTCATAATGTTCCTTTAACTCCTTATAGGCTTGGTATTCTTCAGGTGTTTGAAATCCCTGTACCAAAGCCTCTTCTAATTGATAATAGGTATCTTCCATCATAATCGTTACCTCGTTTCTTTCTATCTTTATTCTACCGCGCTTTTCTTTTCTTGTCCGCTATTTATATATATTTTTTAATCTAATTCAAAAGAAAGTTGTTCTTGCTTTTCTTTTCCTTTTTCGTGGAATTGTCGTAAGGCCTGATCAATAATATCTAAATCCGTTTCTGTTTCAATCAATGGCGCGAGTACATCGTATTCGGCCTTTTTAGTTTGATAATCCTCTTCCTTTGGAAAATTTTTCTCAATTTCTACCTTAGCAGTAGTCCATTTATCCTTTAATTCATCCAATAAGTTCTGAGTTTTCACTTGGTCATCTTTAATGTGGTCTATCGTATGTTGGAGTCTTTGAATTGTCCCCAAAGGAGAATACAAGTCTAAACTGACAGAATACTGATTTTCTCCTACAATCTTAACAGAGAAAGTTTCAGGAAGAGGTTGATTTGTTGGAAGACTAAGCATTTTAATGTCAAATCCTCGATAACTGCCTAGGGTACGGAATTCTTTGCTGTCACCTTGATTATGACGGATAAGACGGTGTAGGGATTCCCCTGCTTCAGCTCGTTGATCAAAAGCTTGCTTGCCTACCGTCATAGAAAACACCTGGTCTTTCGACATTTCCGACTGTTGAATGTCGCCTTCATACTTGCTTAATCGTTTCTCAAGAATGGGCATATTTTCTTCACAGTAAGAGATTGTATGACGATAGTGATCCTTGCTGCGTTGAAAGGCACGTCTTTGATTTTCTAATAGAGTTAGATCATTCTCTAGTTCCATCTTATATTTGAGATAAGGATTACCTGTTGCTAGTGCCTTAAAATCAGAAGCTGTCATGGTCTGCTCATCAATGTCTTCTGCAGCACGAATCGGCTCCTTAGAAGTCATAATCTGCTTAATATAACGGAGTTTGTTCTCCTGAGTTGCCCATAGATAATTATCAAACGAACCTTTGGTAATGTAGTGGTAAATATCCACTTCCTTGTTTTCATTTCCCTGTCGGATAATCCGTCCATTGCGTTGCTGAATGTCACTTGGTCTCCACGGTACATCCAGGTGATGAACTGCTTTCATCTTGCTCTGAACATTTAAACCTGTTCCTCCTTTTTCAGTTGAAGCAAGGAGAATCCGCACCTCTCCTGCATTGACCTTTCGAGACAAACTATTCTTCTTTTCATCACTATTGGCATCATGTACAAAGGCAATTTCTTTACTAGGGATTCCTCTATCAACTAATAATGCCTTAATCTCAGAATAAACATCAAAGCCATTGTCCTTTTTCTTAGGTGTGCCAATATCTGAAAAAATCATCTGAGTAGCCTTATTTTCCATTCCTTCTCGATAAATTCTCTCAACATTATCCACTACCTGAAGCAGTTTATGATTGTCTGCTAGACTATAACTAGAGTCCAATAAACGCATATCAATAGCTAATTTTCGTGCCTCACCCGTAATTTTTAACATGTTATCCTGGCTTGGATCAACTGTTCCACATTTAACCGCATCTGATCTCATAACTAATTCTTCTAAATAGAGTTTCTGGTTTTCAGTTAACTCACTCTCAATAGGGATAATACGAGCTTCTGGAACAGGTAAATCTAACATATCTTGTGTTTGAATGTCGGCTGTTTCTTTATAGATTTTCATCAACTCAGGTAGATTGACAAATTTTTTAAATCGTTTCTTAGGTTGGTACTTATCCCCTGTAGGAGCTAATTCCATAGAGTTTTGGATCTCTCCAAAAGCACCTACCCAAGAGTCAAAATAATCAACTTGATAGCGTTTTAAGATATCCGGTTGAATGTAGTTCATCATAGTATACAACTCACTAATTGAATTTGAAACAGGTGTTCCTGTCGCAAAAACAATATTCTTAAAATCATGTTCTTCCTGAATCTGTCGCACCTTCATTTCCATATCCACATTCTTCTTAGACGTTGTATTGGTAATCCCTGCTACATTTCCAAGGCCGGTAATCGGACGAATATTTTTAAAGTGATGTGCTTCATCCACAAAGAGAAAATCAATTCCTAAGTTCTCAAAATCAATAAAACTATCACGATTAAAGCGTTGGAGTTCTTCCAATTGTTTCTCTAGACCACTTATTGATTGCTCTGCTTCTTTAACGGTATACTTATTTTCAGAATGTGTTTTAATCTCTCGTAGTTCATTGAGTTTATCCTCTATATAATTCATCTGTCTTTCCTTACTGACAGGGATTTTTTCAAATTGAGAATCCCCAATAACAATGGCATCGTAATCTCCTGTAATAATACGTGACACAAATTGTTTTCTTCTCGCCTTCACAAAATCTTTCTTAGTGGTCACAAAGACCTTTTTAGTAGGGAAAAATTTCATGATTTCTTGGCCAAACTGAGCAGACAAACTAGAGGGCACCACATACAAGGGCTTATGAACCATCCCCAACTCCTTTAATTTAAACCCAGCACCAAGCATGGTCAAGGTCTTTCCTGAACCTACCTCATGAGCTAATAAGGCTCTTTTTTCTTCTACAATTCTTTGAATGGCATTCTCTTGGTGAGGGCGAAGACTGATGTTTTGTGCCAAGCCATCAATGACTAGATGGCTACCGTCATACTCTCGACTAACCGTTCGATTATAAATACGATTATAGCTTTCCTCAATGACCTGTTGGACTTCTGGATACCGTGAGACAAATTCTTGAAAGAGCTCTTGTAAATGCTGCTCTTTTGCTCTTAGAACAGAGGTTTTTTCCAAATCTGTGATAGTCTTTTTCTTTTCTCCTTCCGTAACAGTCATGGTAATCGTCGGTTGGTTCGAATTAAGTAAATTCTCAAAAATCTTTCTTCCTGTATCATAACGTGACCCACTGACTCCAAGACTACTATCTTTGGCACTTGGATAGCGATAAGCAAATGATGTCCTTAAATGAACCTGGCCATCGACAGGATTCACTTCAATGACTTGTTCAACATCTGGCGAAGACAATTCAAATTCACGATTGGTAAAACATTCAAAAGCAAATTTACCATAAACGGATTGAGGAATCCAACGTGACCCTATTTTAAACTCAATATCTGCCAGATGAATCCGTGGAGGGCGAACAGATTCTAACAAATCTAAAGCATGGTTCCAATCATATTCTTGGTTGTTTTCCTCTACTAATAGTTGAACTACTTCTATCTTGTTGAGAATGTCTCCTGATAAAAACTGGTTCTTAGAAAGATATTTTCTTTCTCCTCTTAAATAGCTTTCTGGATCCATTAAAATCTGGTCACCTAACTCATCTAAAATAGCAGCTTGGCTATGTTCGGGATAAATTGATACCATATAGTCTAAATCAACCCCTCTACCATCCGATAAACTAGAGTTTAAGGCATCTAGAGCCGTTGAGACTCTTGCGATCACTCTCTCTGGCCTAACCAATGCTTTCTGAAAGGCTAAAGATTTTTTATATTTTACTTTCTGATCTTTAGAATCGATGTATTCATCTTCTAAACTTGCTAGTAAAGAATACTTATCGTCACTATCAAATAAGTTCCGATTAACGGAAGCATTCAAGTATCCAAATTGACTTACAAAACGGTCATATTCACGATTGAGTTTACTAAGCAATTCCTGAAAATCAGCCCGACTATAATCTGGATGACGTTGAATTTCAATTAAGGATTGATAGGTCTCTCTCAAATCAACCATTCCCTTAATGCGACCAATGTCCTTATCCGATAAGGGGCTTTCATAAAATACAGTTTTTTTGAACAGTCCCTTATATTTCCCTCTTTTACTCGCTTCTTCTGACTTGTAAACATCTAGTGCTTCCTCATCTGTCAAATGAAGTTGCACGAATCGGTCTATTTTATGTTCAGACAAAGAACTATCCCAAGCTTTAAAATCTCCCTTCTCATCTACATAATAACTAATTTCGTCTACTTTTGAACTTTTCCGAATGCCATGCGTATCTCGGTAATAAATTTGATTTCCCTCATATCCAAAAGAATAGAGCGTTAAGTCCTCACGTATACGACTTGGGATAGAATTATCCACTTCTTCTTGGATAAAAACAGGTGCTTTCAAAGAATTGTCAATTTGTTTAGGTGCTTCTACATTCTCTAATGCTTTCATTATGTCAGTAGCTAATGTTTCTGATTCCCCCTTAACATTGAGGGTTCCTCCATTAAAATTACGTACCTCATATTGACCCAAAACTTGTGTATTGTATTTCCCATCAAAATAAGGATTGATCCAGACACGCTTATCCTCCTCAAAGGGAATAGAACCACTAAAAACAAGTTCCTCTTCATTAAGATTCTTTGCTTGATCCTTTTGAAAGAAGAGGAGGTCTGTGGTCACTCGAGTACCTGCAATCTTTTTAAAAGCCGTATCCGGCAAACGAACTCCCCCTAAAAAATTAGTGTTGGATTTAATCTCTTGTAAGACATTATCTGTCCGTTTATCCATTGTGCCAATAGAAGAGATAATCGAAACTTGTCCTCCATCTCTTACTAAATCAAGTGAGTGTTTGACAAAGTAATCATGAATCATATAAGGTTTATCATAGTTTTTATCTGCAATGCGAAAATTTCCAAATGGAACATTCGTTAAGACTAAATCAAAACTATTATTTTGATAGGAAACTTCTTCAAATCCTCGCACTTCAATATGGGTATTGGGGTGGAGTTGTTTTGCGATTGCGCCTGTCACGCTGTCTAATTCAACTCCATAGAGTTCTGACCTCTCTCGTATACTTCTAGGCATAGCCGCAAAGAAGTTCCCAGTCCCCATAGAAGGATCTAAAATCCTTCCTCCTTCAAAACCATCATCCAGTAATTTTTGCCAAATCTGGCGAATAATCATTGGGTCTGTATAATAGGCTGTAAGAGAACTTTGTTTCATGGTGGAGTATTCTGATTTACTTACTAAGCTCCTAAGAGTTAAACGTTCTGATTCGTACTTTGGATTGAGTTCATCGAAAAATTCATTGGCAAGACCACCCCATCCAACATACTTGGCTAGTAGTTCTTGTTCTTCTGGATTCGCTTGTCGTCCCTCTTTTTCTAATCTTTTAACAAGTTCAATTGCGGCGATATTCGTTTCAATCTTTTCTCGATTTGTCTTAGGATAAAAGTCCTCTAAGTCATCTGGAAAAACAAAATCTTGAACAGTAACATCCGTCTCTTCTATACCTGAAATTAAAGGTTTTGTTTCCTTTTCATTATCTTTTTCCAGGTAGGAAAACAAATCTATTTCCTGACTTTCACTTGATGGATCAATCTCAATCTCTGAATCTTCTTTTTCAAGTTCTACATGAGACAATACTTGTTCAATCTCTTCCAAACTGTTCAAGTATAAGATAGGATTCTCTTCAAATAACTGGTTGGAATCACTGAATAGTTCTAGGCGAACCAAGTCATTTAACTGAGCATTTTCAATCGAAACCAACTGAAATACTTGTCCTTTATAACTTACTTGTGAACCGATTGGATATTCCCTCAAAGCTTCTTCTACAATTTTATCGACATTAGAAAAAGAGTTCGTTTCTTCCGTTTCCTGTTCAATATCACTTGAAGGAGATAAAGATTCCTCTACTTGATTAGACTTTTCTCTTATAGCTTTCACTTCATCAAAATGAGTAATAATCTTCAGCTTTTGTGTCAGTGGGAGTTGTGTGTAGTTTTCTTCATGATGGACAAGATCCGTAACGGTATCTAAAGTAGCCATCAATTCTGAACCCAAATAGGCTAGAACATCTCCCTCTTTTTCTTCAAAATGAATCTCAAGAAGTTCTTTTTTTAGTTCTTTGGAATCAACCATTAGAAGAAATTCCTCTATATCTCTACTAATACGGTCAGATAGATTATTCGCAACCCGATAGACATTGACTAAATTGACATCCTGATTCTGATGAAATACAAGCTCACTTAATGGTGTTAGCTTCTCTTTTTCAGATTGGATATAAAATCGAGTGGAAAGGTTATAAGTTGCGACTTCTAGCACCAAGTTTTTCTCAAAATTACTTAATTGAGATAATTTACTTAGACCTGCTTGTCCAAATTTTCTTGTGTAACTTTCTAAATCTTGGTCATTATTTTCAGAACTGGCCTCTAGGAAAGAAACAATATCTTGATGAAACGAATAGACATGAGGTATCTCTTCTATTTTGCCCTCTTTAGTCAAAAAACTCTCTACCAAATCCTGCCATTTCTCATCAAAATGTTGCGCTTGATAACGAAGAAATAGGTCCATTTTCTCCCTATCTTTTGGAATTGTTCCACGAAACATAGCCAATAATTGCATTACTTCCATACTCACTCCTTTCATCTATACGAAAATAGGAGAATCACATGATTCCCCTACAACTCTATCTCCATTTCAACCTCTTGAGGACTGGTTTCTAAATCATTAGACAAAAGAGAAACAGAATCTGTTCTCATGTAGTAAGTATATAAGTCTTCTAGGTCTTGTTGGTTTTCAATCCCTGTTTCAATACTAATCAGAGCCTGTATAAATTCCTTGTAGTGACTCTCCATCATATCTGAAATCTTTTGTTTCATTTCCATAAATACTGAAGATGGTTCAGTTATACTTGTTTGGTCTATGTCTTGTAAATCCTTTTCTAAGGGATTGGTTCCTTCTTCTACTTCCACTAAATCTGAACGACCATCACCATCAGAATCTGCGCTAATAGGATTGGTTCCTAGCGCTAATTCTTGAGCATCAGTTAGTCCATCTTGATCCGAATCACGTTGATAAATGGCTTCCATATACTTCCTTCTTTCCTAGTTAATCTTTTTTCACTCCAATCCTACCAAATATTCCTTGAAAGAAGTATCACAACAAAAAAAGAGAACGAGCCAAAACTGCGTTCTCAAATAATATTGTGATTATAAACAAGTACTCCAGATTTTCGAAATTTATGCTGTATATAATCAAAAACTTTCTTATTGCTGAATCTTGCCATATCATCTATGTGATAAATCGGTAACTCGAATGACTTGGTCCACTTGCTCCCAAATAAGAGGATTGTGGGTCGCAATAATAATGGTTCGATTCGGATTTTTTAAAGATTCTAGGATAGAGAGTAATTCCTCAGAGTTTTTGGGGTCTAGCGAAGCGGTTGGTTCATCTGCAAGAATCAAAGGCGGATCCTTTAAAATTATCTTCGCTAGTGCAACACGTTGTGCTTCTCCTCCTGATAATTCAAAGATAGGTTGCTTTAAATCTAAATAAGAGAGGTTAACACGGTTTAGAGCTTGTTTCATCAAAGAGATTTTCTCTTTTTCTTTCAACTTATTACCAACTAAACCCAGATTGAGATTCTCTTTGACGGTTTGACTTTCAATTAAGCCAAAATCTTGAAATAAGTATCCTAAGTAATCTCTAAAGAAAACAGAAGGCTTGATGTCCTTAAGAGAAGTGCCATCATAGATAATTTCTCCATTGTCATATGGCTCTAATCGTCCAATCATATTCAAGAGGGTTGTCTTACCACAGCCACTTGTACCGATTAAGGCATAAATTTTCCCACCTTCAAATTGAAGATTAGTATCTGAAAATAGCTGACGGCTTCCAAATTTTTTAGATATATTCTTTAGTTCAATCATTCTATTTTCCTTTCATAATGGTCATAGAAACACGAGATTCTTTCTGTGCTTGACGGTAGAGAGTCAGTATAGCACTAACGAGGAAGATTGATAAAGTTAAAAATCCAATCACCACATCCCGACTAAACAAAATAAAGAGACTCGCACCGAATACAAAACTAGCAAATTGACTAATCATATACTGAGAGTGCGTTTCAAAAAATCGCAAACCAGAAATTCGTTTAATCAAAATCTCACGACGGAATTGTTCAAAATAAAGAAGATTCACAGAATAAAAGAGAAGCAAAGAACTCGCGATTCCAATAATAGCTCCTAAAATAAGGGTTAGAGTTTCTGTTTGAACCTCATAGTAACGTGCGAGGTAAACACTTCGTCCCTCCTTGAGGTAGGATACTTGATCATAAATTCCTGCATTTTTCAAGAGTTTAATCCCATCTTCATATCCTTTGACAAAGATATTCTTACCAGCATTAATAGACCAACTAGATAAGGATGTAAAACTATCACCTGTAGAAGTCGGCGTGAATACCACTAAAATCGGATCCGTCAAATACTGAGTTGACACGGGGTTCTCACCGTTATTATAAACAAATCGCTTTTCTCCCATTGAAATATAACTAACGTGCGCTTTCATCTCATAATCCAAAGGAGCACTTGCCTCCTCACCAGATTTTCCATAATAACTTAATTCTTCTTCAAAGATTTTTTTTAGTTCTGCTTCTTGAGAGCGCAAATGTTCTGGGAGCAAGAGGACAAACTCACCTTTTTGGAGATGGGCTAACTTCTGTTTGGTCTCAGCATCTACCACGACCTTTTCCTTCTCCAAATAACTGGGACTAACGTAGAGCGTATTAGCATTTGGGCTATAGGTATCTAGTGTCTCTCCCTGTTCATTTTTTCCTTGTGGATTGGCAAAATGGAGCAGGTTATCCTTTACATAAAGGGCTTGTTCTTCTTCGATTGCTTCCTTAGCAAAGGCATACCACTTGCTCTGATTTTCTGCATTTTTTCCTCTATCACCGAGCCCAAAGGAAATCTGGTAATAATCTGCTCGGTCTCCCCAAGCTTGCTTGGATAGCTGGAGTTCCTGTAAACGCTGGTATGAAGTCAAGCCAGTCTTGACTGCATAACCTACTGTAAAGACAGCAACCAACTGACATAGCAAGGTCAAGGTCATCAATCGTTTGAGGGGCAAACGTCCTTTTAACACAGGAACCAAAGCCTTGTAGCTCAAGCTCATCAAGTAGAGCAAGCTCAGTACGAGTGAAATTCCCAATAAAAAGAGAAGATAAAGCCCCACTCCGATACTAAAGGTTGCTAAAAGAACGGGATAAAAGAGTCCTTGGCCGAGGAGGACAGCACCTCCCGTTATAAGGGATCCCCCCCCAGCTAAGCAAAGCCACTTGACGTCATCGTATAAGGCGCTTCCTATAATGGACAAGAGGGACTGTCCTGAAAAAAGCTGAATCCCTGCAGCCCGCATCTCCTTAATCCGAGTGATAATCACCATAGCAAAAAAAGCTAATCCAAATATAGCTAAACTAATCAATAACAACGGATTTAAAGCAATCCAAAAAGCTAAAAGATACGGAGGAGTTTTGCGGTCTACAATCGCTTTATAACCTAAATCATCTAATTTTGCAGCTAATTTTTCCTTGGTCAATGAACCAGATAAGAGAAGGTAACTATTGAGAGGATCGCTCCGTTCTCGGCTTTCTTGGCTAGCCGCTTGAAACTCTTTTGGCAAGCCTCCCTGACCATAGGTCGCATAGGTGAAGTTGGTGCTTCCATCCTTACTCGGCTCTACTATCCGTCTTGCAATCAAACTCTGTTCTGAGTTTGCAAAATTCTCTAATTCCTGTTCAAATACCTCACGCGTTGGTTCCTGAGTATCCTTTTTGACACGAAGTAAGGAGACGGAATCATAGCTTGCATATAAATATTGTGGCGCACGTAAGACAATAATCCAAATAAAGAAAAAGCTGAGAAAAAAAGTTGATAGTAATATGAATAGTTTCTTCATTGTAGACTCCTTGTATAAGAGAATAACCCTATAGAACAAAGATTTTATGTTTTATAAATTCTTAGAATTATTTTCCTAGTTTAATCCATTACACCCTGAGCACCAAGACAACAAATTTAATCCTTCCTCGTTTTGAAAACGGTTTCTTATAACTTAAGTATATCACTTTCTATGTAATCTATCAACATATTTTACTAAAATATTATTAGTAATAGAATTTTACATTTTCTTTAAAAATAGATGTCATTAACGAATTTTATTCAAGTTTTTCCCATTCATATTATCCAAGAAAAAAAGATGACTTACAGAACCTGTAAGCCACCTAGTCAGTCGGTTTATTCTGGTGTCTGCCACCGCTTGGCCCTTACGTCCAAGATTGCTATCGGATTTTGTTCTGGTGTCCGCCACCGCTTGGCCCTTATGTCCAAGATTACTATCAGATTGACCATGAGCCGACCACTCATCTACACCATTATTCTAACGAATATGAGCTACAAACGCAAGAGAAAAACTTATTTTGGATTTATACACTATAGAAAACATACACTATCTTTAGATTGAACTTTTGTTCAAAATAAGCTATAATGAATTTAAGTAGAAACAGGAGGTAGAACAAATGGCTACAATCAGTTTAACACGTGATATAAAACTAACAAACGAAGATGCTCTAAAAATTCTTAATCATGAACCATCTAAAAAGCTACAAGCAGTCTTGAAATCTATTGAATCACAAGACGCTACCGCTCCAACGAAAAATAAACTCATTTTAAAGTATCTGTAAGATGACAATTCAAGTAACACCACTTAAGCAATATCTTGAAAATATTCAAGTGCTGGCTCCTGATAAAACTGAGAAACAAGTTCAGGAGCTATTTAAAACTATCATTTTAGAAAATGTTAATTTCAAAGATAATGAAGAGATGTTGACTTATCTATCTGATAAAGCTCCCAATTTTGAAAAACAACATCGTTCTCGTAATTTTATCGTTGAAGAAACTGAAACAAATAACATCATAGGATTCTTTAGTTTATCTCTCAAAGTTGTTGATATTTCTGATTTAGAGGAATCCTTAAAAAAGAAACTCGTCCTAAAAGGGAAAAGTCCCCAAAATATTGATTATCTCCCTGTGTTACTTATCGGTCAATTCGGCAAAAACACAAAACTAAATAAACTATCAGGACAAGAGTTATTTGAAATTGTAATTCAAAAAATTGAAGAATTTCGAGCAATTGTAGGAACTCAGATGGTATTTTTAGATAGTGTCAATCATCCTAAAGTCATTCAATTTTATGAACAGTTCGGATTTGTTACTTACAGTCAATTGATTAAAGACGATCATCAAGTAAGATATCAGCCTATGGCATTAAATATGTCACTCTATAAAAAATAAGAATCATGTCACCTAAACTGATGACATGATTCTTTTATTTCACCGTATAGGCAAAACTAATGGCGCTATCTGCTTGCGAGATTTTTCTAAAGGTATAGTTAGGATTGCCACCATAGTTGGTTTCAGACACAAGGAAAGAACCATCATCATAGACCTTCTCTACAAAAGCTACATGACCGTAAATGGCTGGTGTGCCATGTGTACCTCCCACAAAAGAAACAATAGCACCTGCTCTTGGTGTGGAACCCGTTTCACCTCCAAGACTAGAAGCTGTCGCAACCCAGTCTTGACCATTTCCCATGGTATTAATGATTGAAATCTTCTCTCCATTACTTCCTTTTAATTTTAAGCCTAATTGATTCATACGAGCCGCAACACCCCATGTACATTGCCCATAGGCATAGGCCATACCATCTCCTCCACCAGGAACAGAATTCTCATACAAGTCTCCACGGACACCTTCAAGGGATTGCGGGTCACTCTTTGCATGCCCTCCATTTGTTTGGCTAAAGCCTTTTTCAATTTGGTAATACCATTCCGTTGCTCTGGTTTGTCTTTCCAGTAGTTTGTCACCAGAATTTCCCTCCCAATAGGTAAGGAAGAGTTGGGCTAGATTGGCTGCACTACTCGTATTTCCAAAGAAATCCTTTAACCAACTTTGATAGTAAGGACTATCCCCGTGAAGCATAAAATCAAGTTGGAGGTCTAAATCATACCACTTCTTATTTTTGATATGTGCATAATTCAATAAAGCTGTATGACGTGTTGAACCATCTGCGGTATCCGTCCATTGACCTAACCCCAAACCTCTATGAAGGATATTAGGATAAGCACCACTATAAATGGCTGGCCCTCCTATCGCTAACCAGGTTTCATCATCCCATGAGGAATCGGTAGCGCCAACAGGAGGAGATAAATAATCTCCCTCAGCTCGTTTAGGATTGATAGAAGACTCTACCGACCAATTTCCTAAAATAGCCGCAATGGCTTGGGGACTTGCCCCTTGAGATTTCAAAAACTCATAAATATGTTTTGCTCGTTCAAACTCATCTCCACCAAACTGACCAATGGCAGGTAAGATAGTGGTCTGAAGTTGAATGACTTTTGGAAAATAAAATTGCGGATTGACGTACACCAATTTTTCTTTCTTGTTTTTATACTTCTGATAGGAAACTTTCAAACCTGTATCGTCTGGTGTCTCACCAATAGCATCCCCAGTTAATACTCTCGTCCCCTCAATCGCACGGCCATTATGAATAGAATACAAGGTTAAACGACTTGTATTCTCTCCTTTTCCATTAGTGAGAATAACATTATCACCATCTAGAGATACAACTCCGTCCATTGGCGCGATAATCGTTTGGTGAGCCTTTGCTTCTAGTAGAATATACTCCTGAAGAGTAGGTTTCCCGTCTAAATCATAGTATCCGTAACGATAAGTCATGGTTAGACTATCTTCGTTGCTTTTCCCCTCAAATGGATTGTCCAATTCCTGCATGGAAGCATACACCCCCTCTTCTTTTACTTCCTTTATTTCCTCTTGATCGTCTTTCGATAGTTTATACTTAGGAGTTTCATAGAGATCTTGCATGGATTTCAAATCATCCCCATCGTTTAAATCATGCCACAAAGTAGACAGATAATCCTTGTAAGTTTCTGAACTAAATAAGTGAACTGGTTTGTGTAACTCATAGTCATGGAATTTAAAGTTCATATACCCCATCACATCATCAACTTTTGTGTAATAGGTAATTCCTTTGTCATTTGTGCGAGTATGTTCTGCATCTTCCCAAGTTAGGTGGGTATAAGCTTTTGTTAATTCAAATTCATCTTGTTGAATCAAACTAGCAGATGAAAATCCTAAAAAGAAGCTCATCATAAGTAAAAGAAGAAAGACTATTCCTCCAACTATCCAGGTCACAGGATTTCCAGCCGCAAATGTAAAGAAGGAAAAGGCTGCTTTTAGTTTTTGATAGATATTTCGGATACTTGAAAGACCTTGTTTCTTTAATTTTCGATACCGATTTTTAAAGGAACTTGGGTTATCTTTCGCTAGTTTCCATCCTTTTCCATCCTTAAAATGATGGTATCGCTCTTTTGTGTTGTTCAGTCTTTTCTTGGTAAAACGACCTGTTGCTTGTCCTGTTTTGACACTAGCTTTTCCAAGATTATAAGAAAGCCGACTGTAGCGTTTCCCTTTTCTAATGGTCTCTTGAAGTGTGCGATAGCCTTCTAAATCTTCATTTTCTGAAGCTAACTCTCCTCCTTCACGTCCAAGGACATAAAGAAAAGTTTTGGCTTTCCTACTGACTTTTTTGGACTTATAGGCTTGTTTAGTAGATTTTAGATTCTCTTTTGCGGCCTTGACTTCTTTCTTAGCTTTTAATTCTTCTAAACTCTTCCCTTGAAAGAAAAAATTAGATTTTTGTTTCGATTCCTGATCGTAGAGAAATTTTTGATTGGTTTTTCTTTCTTTACGACTCTCTTTTCTTTCTTCTTTTGCTTCTACCTTGGCTTCTCTAAATTGCTTCTTGGCTATTTTCAATCGTTTCCTAGCATGAGGCAATCGCCTGTCTCTTAATTCTTTGCGATTCAAAAGAGATGGAGGAATATTTTGAAGGATGTGATTGTAGTCTTCATTTGCTTGTTTTACTCTAGCCTTTGAAGCTTCTCTCATCCCCTCTAGCTTTTGCTTTATCTCTTTTTTCCATGCTTTTTCATCCAGTACAGAGGAATCTTTTTTCTGTTTTCTCACCTCCTTCTTTCCTTTTTTCAAGAATTTCTTCTCATCTTTTAGACTTCTTCTAAATGCCTTTCGGGCACGTATGATTTCTCTCTTATCCTTCATTTTACTTCCCCTTTGTTAGAAGCCATTCTATCAGGATCCGTACTCATAATATCAAACAATTGAGTACCTTGAGGAATCTTATTTTTAAAGGGAACGACAACTGAACCAGCTTTTATTAGTCCAGCCCCTTTTTCTGGATTGACTAGGTATTTTTCAAGTTCTTTTGACAAGCCTAATAGTTGAACCAGTTCTTCTCGGTCATTTTTTGCTTGCTTGAGGAGAATCATAAATTCACTATTTGCAATAATCCGTCTACCATTTGGATCTAACAATAAGGTTTCAACATTTTGAGTTATTCCAGTAGGACTAGCTCCATATTTTCTGACACGACTCCACAATTTAAAGAAGAAATCACTGGCATATTTATCTAATAAGAGAAGCTGCATTTCATCAAAATAAATCCAGGTCTTCTTCCCTAATTTTTGGTTCCGAACAACACGATTCCATATCTGATCAAAAACAACCATAAGGGCGATTTGTTTCAGCTCATCTCCTAACTTCTTAACGTTATAAATCAAGAAATTAGATCCTGTCTGAATATTGGTCTTATGAGAAAAAATATCAAGAGAACCTTCGACATACAGTTCCATATCAAGTGCCAAATTCTGCGCTTCTTCTTCTGGCTGTTGACTCAAGACAAAGACCCATTCTTCCAAAGAAGGCTCTTTAAATGACTGATAGGTGAGTCTGGTAACTCGGTCGATAATCGATTTTTCTCTTCCATCCATTTTCCTATCCAATAACTTGCCGATAAAGGATAAAAGAAATTCTGATTTTACCTTTACAGGATCTTCATCCATATTTTCCTCAGACAAGTCAAGGACATTGAGATAGGTTTGGGAATCAGGCGCAATATCAATCATTTCTCCCCCAAAAGCTCGTCCAATGACACTGTATTCTGCTTCTGGATCCACGATGATAATTTCCGTATTTTCACCAGATTCCTTGATTTTGGTCGTGATAATCTCATGCTTGGTTGCCATCCCTTTCCCAGCTCCAGATGTTCCTAAAATCAGACCAGACGGTGTATTTAATAGGCTTCGATCAATGGTAATAATATTGCTTGATATTTGATTGATACCGTAATATTTCCCACTGCGGTCTTGTAAGTCTACTGAAGTCCATGGAGAGTTCACTGCTACATTAGATGTTAATAAACTCCGTGATACTCCCTCTAAAAAATCACAACCAAATGGCAGCAAACTATTAAAGGCTGCTTCTTGCATATATGGAAGTTTATCAATCATTAGGTCATTTGAGCCGGCCACTTGTTGAATAGTGTCTAGTGCTTGTTTAAGTTCTTCTTCATCCTGACCAAAAACACCAATCAAGAAGACTGTTTGAAATAGTTTATCTCCTGTCTCGGTCATGGTTTTTAAGAGTTCCTCAGCTTCATCGATATTGCTTTCTAATACATGACCTACTTTTTCCAAATAGATACCTGTGCGAGCAAGTTTTTGTTGTTCCCCAATCTTTTGGGATTCCATTAAGGTCTTCTTCGTTCGTAGTTTCTTCATGGCATCCGCCTTAGTCGAACTTTGAGCATGAAGGCTTACAATCAATTCCAAATCTCCTTGCATGAGATCTCTGATAAACTGATCTCCTAATTCCATGCCGTAGTCTCTCACATAGACAATCTGCAATAAGCGGTCATTGATTTGTAGGTAATTCTTGTTTTTAAAATCCAAGAGATTAGGTGCTATGAAGTGACGAGTTGTCTGACCAGATCTCGTTAAATCACGGTAAGAAAAAGGAAGATGGTGTTCTCCTCTAAGCATATCCGCCAACAAGTTGACACGCTCTTCGCCAGTCAAGGATTCAAAGCGAGCATCAATTTCTGAAAAACCACTCTTGAAATATTCGCCTATTTGAGACAAGGAACGAAAGGCTTGTTTGGGATTAGAATCCTTTCTACCAAAGCTAATCAGTTTCACAGCTGAAAAATTATTTTCACCACTGTCTAAATTCTGATTCATCATCCGATTCAATTCTTTACGATAGCTATCATACCCATCTTCCTTTTCCTCATACAGAACACTTTGTCTAAACTTTTCTAAATTCAATCTTTTATTAAAGATGGTCAATTGGAAGTTGGTTTGGTCGTCTAAAGAGTTAATCAAATCAGAATACTTCTCAATGATTGCGCCCTTATCTTCTAAACCAACAGTCTGATAATTGACATCACCAAGTAAGTAGCTTTGTGAGAAATAATCTTCTTTTACCTGCATCAGACCATTTTGATACAGGGCTTGATAGGAAATAGTATTAGCCGTAGAGGGTAACACTTCCTCTTTTTTCCCTTTAACTTCTTCTTTTTTATTAGTCATTGAAGTTTTTTGTTTCTTTAATGTATTTGATTTTCTTTTCATGTTCAGGTCCTTTCTTTCCTGTAATTGTGCGTAGGGGAACCGTTAGTTCAAAATGAAGACGGTATTTCAAATAATGTTCAAAATATAAATCATTGGGTTTATAGACTCCAAATAGCATGAGGGGGATGGTAAAGGCAAACACAAAACCGTAAACAAACCAATCTCCAAATTGCCAGTAAAAGAGATTCAAACCCAAAACAATAATTGTGACAATAAAGGCTGGTAGGACAAAGATGATTTGCCTTGTAGTGAAGCCTAACCAAGCCCTGTGTTGGTATTTTGAGATGTCTTTAAAGACACGTGTATTCATGACTTTCCTTTCTAAAAAGGCTAAGAAGCAATCACTTCCTAGCCTTTATCTAATTACATACCTAAAATTGAACGAGCCGTACGTTGAGAACCAACGAGGGCAATAATCAGTAAGATAGCTTGTATCAAACTACCAAACATAATCGCAAGTGATTGCAGGACTCCTGCACCATTTGAAACAGCTATTTTCCCAGCAGATTCAAATAAAGGAACAAGAGAAACAATCAGAAAAATAAGAACCCCTTGTACCGCATAGACCATAATATTTTTTAAATAGCCAATACCAATAGACTTCCATTCATCACTTAAAAATGTTGGAATCGTAAGAGGGGCAAATGGGATCATAAGGTAGAGTTGAATAAATCGAATAGATACCAAAAGATTAACCATGGCTGCACTTACTATCCGAACAAGCCAAATGAGGAGGGCGAAAAAGCCCACAATCATCCGGCCAATAAATCCTGACCCTTTTAATCCAGAGATGGTATCATACTTTGCCCCACCGTGAGCCACAATCGAGGCCACTTGCTCAATGGCATGACTCGCAATCCCAATGATGGCTTCTACAATGACGGTAGTGTTGGTAATTACAACTGCGACCATGATATAACTAATCAACATCGGCGCTAATGCTTCAAAGGTCATCGCTCCTCCTGAGTTAGCAATTTTCTTTGCCATCTTCGAAAATTCTAAGATGAGAACAACTGATAAAATCGCAACTCCAAGAGGCTGCATGACACTTTTAGTAATACTAGACATATAAGTCCAAACGGTTGGATTATAGCTAGATAGAGATTTAATCAGATCTACTGTAGATTGTAAATCCACATTAAATCCTTCAATTAAATTTTCAGCTGATATTTTTTCAGATGCAAGGTAAACAAAGGGTGAGACTAAACTAAGATTCATGTCATTGTTTATCCTCCTAAATTGAAATCTGGGTTACAAAGGCTCCAGCAGCCCCTACCATAACACCACCGACAATTTCAAGAATGGCATTCCGAACTCCTGGTCCACCATCTTTAATGTTGGTTGCAAGATTGACAATCCCAACAACAACGAGAAAGGCACCAACCGCAATCAATCCCTTCTGTAACAAAGACATAGCTTGTGCAAACATAGCACTTGCGTCTACTCCATAAACAAAACCTTTAAAATGCGTAATCATCTATTTCCTCTTTTCTATTTTTATTTTAAACTAGATTCAAAAGTTAAATCACGAATTCTAAGGCCTTCAAGATGATTTTCTTGTCTTTGATTCAAAGGATTGATCTGATAGTTCCACCACCGTTCATCGGTTTCTTGATTGGCTAGGTACTTCCAGTTTGGATGCTTAGTGGAATTGTATTTTTTGCTTTTAAAGACAGGCATATTGGCAATTCGAACCAAGCATTCATGTCGTTTCATATTTCCGACTTCATCAGGTGTCATTAAATCACGAGCAATCTTTTGATGAGAAAGGGATCCTGAACCTGTTTGGCCAAAGGAACGACTAGTATTTCGAACATCAATGGTTTGTTTACCGAGTAACCCACTCATAAATTTAAAGGTATCTTCATCATTACCACCTAAGTAGACTAAGCTATCACAGTTCCCCAAAATGGTTTTCCAAGCTTCTTTTTCTTTATAAAGCCCTTGAAGTTGGGCAATATTTTGTAGAATAGGAACGAGACTCATATTTCGAGAACGAACTGTTGAGGTTTGTTCAGCAAAATCTGGAATTTCTCCGATATTTGCGAACTCATCTAAATAGACTCTCACATGAAGAGGCAATTGACCCTTAAAATCAATATCTGCTTGTCTTGTTAGAGTTTGAAATACGGTTGAAAAAAAGAGGGCTGAAAGAAAGCGAAAGGTACTATCGTTATCTGGGATAACTAAGTAAACCATTGATTTTTCCTGGCCCCATGTCTTCATATCAAGGGTATCTCTTTTGGTCAAATCCATGACACTTTGAATATTGAAGAGAGCAAATTTAGCAGTGGTTACAGCTATGACAGAATCCAGAGTCTTATCCTTATAATTTTGGAAATCTGCCCAATTTCGCATGGTAAAATTTTCAGTTCCATACTTTTTAGCATAATTTTCAAATAGAATTTCTAAGACACTTTTTTCTTGGTTTTCACCCTTGGATAGGTGTTTAATGAGTTTTGAGATTTCAGCAAAACTTGGATAACGCCCTCGTTTTTTTCGCTCTTCCACTTCTTTTTTTTGACATTTCAACAAGTTTTGGTATTCCTTTTGACTTAAACGACTTTCTTCTATGAGCTGTTCTCTTGTTTTAGGTGGGTTATAGAAATCGACCAAGTAAGAGGCTAAAGCTCGTACCAAAGTCATAGAAGCTTCATCCCAAAATGGATCACTACGGGAGCCAGAGCCTTTGGTGTTATTGAAATAAACCGTCAGCATGCGATTCAAATCATTTTCTGTCTCTATATAGCGAAAAGGATTGAAGCCATCTGAGTTATTCATATTGACTAAATCTAGCACCTTTACTTGGTAGCCATGTTCTAAAAAGAGTTTGCCTGTTTTCTCGGCCAAGTGATCTTTAGGATCCACCACAATATTAGAACTATTCATCTGAATTAGATTGGGTTTCACAAAGCGAAAAGTCTTCCCGCTTCCTGAACCTCCTATCACCGCAATATTCTTATTTCTATCATATTGGGGTGGTTTTTTATCTAATAATGTCAGACGAACATCTTGTGCTAAGATCGTATCATGAGAAAATTCTTTACCGTAAAAGAGCTTCTTTTCTTTTAGAGTTCCAAAACGGGCGCTCCCGTATTCTACCCCTTCTCGGTATTGTTTTTTACCAGTCTCTAGATAGAGATAAACTAGTAACATCATCACAAAACCTAGTAGAAAAAAAGCACTTGATTTTCCAGTAAAAGAAACATTCCATGGCGACTGAAGAACTTCATCTTGACCTTCCATCAGGAGATGAGTCCATTTATCTAAGCTATTTCCAGTATAGGAATCATACAAAAGCGTCAAACGATGAAAAAGATAGCCTAGTAAGATACCTAACAGTGAGAATAGTAGGAATTTCTTTCCACTGTACATCATCTCACCATCTCTTTCTGTTTGACGGCTCCTTCTTGTCTAAAGGTAATTTGGGATTTAGCCTCATCAATTGCATCGTCTAATGACTTATCCATGGTAAAATCAGCTAATTTCTCCGGATCATTAACCATTTTTTCTAACAGATGGTCTAAATGATTGTCTAGAATCGAACGGTCTTTCGTGTAGAAATGTAGAGAATCCCCTTGCCAAGCGATGGCTAAAGGAATCTCTTCTTTTTCTAAAAAAGCTTTAAACTTCTCTATATCAATTGGTTTGTCTAAAAAATCTTTTTTCAGATTAATCGTATCAATCGAATAAGGAGATTGTAGCAATTCTTCTAATTTCTGCACCCCTATCTTATAGGCGGAATCCTGTTCTAAAGCCTGACGTCTAGACCATTCTAGAATCTTTAAAAGACTTCTTACAGTAAATAAAAGACTACGCTCAGCATATTGAACTGCCATTCGTTCCTGTTGTTCAGAGGACATCTGATGCCTCCTTCTTCACAAATAGCAGTTTTCCTTCTTTATAACGATAAGCTATCAATTTCTGATGTTGCTTAATCGACTTGACAACCTGCAGTAGATTTCTCGAATAAGGTTCTCGAAGAGTGACTTCTACTGCCTTCCCATCAAAGATACCAACTCGTTTAAATTCAATGTAGTCTTTTTTGAGATGTCCTAAGCCCATACCAAAGGGAAAGTGATGAATCAATTGGATGGTACAACCACCCTTATTTCCCATTTGTTTCAAATCATACAAGTTTACTACCTTCATGATTAACTCCTTTATCTAGTTTGTCGCATCGTTTAAGTCTGGTAACGATAAACTCCGTGTCTGTTAGAAAATTCTCACACACGTCTTGTGCCAGTTGCCCTTCACAGGGAAATACTCTCAGTCCCTACTTACACAGGCACGCTAATCAAGACGGAGTGGATTCAATTTTCAAAGAACAGGTAACTTTATTATAGATAAGAGTAGTTGAAATTTTTATCACATTTTTGGAGTTATTGGAATAAAAAAAGCAACTCACTGCTTTACTAATGAGTTACTTTTGTACTAAAATATTTGTTGCATAATTTCCCTAATAACCTGAACAGAGTTATCAAATGAGATATCTTTAGCATACTTAAATTGGCGTTGATAACGAATCCATAGCTCTTTCTGATAATCAGAAATTTCAATTCCTCTCACTTGTTCTTCCCAATTATAAATAGTATCTTTACTTTTACGTTTTTCTGCCGTATTCTCAAGTGCATTTTTTAATACTTCTAGATTAATCTCTTCTTTTCTAAGTTTATACAAGGTGAAAAGATCATATCGATCACGTGGGCGTGTCGAAGCTAATCCCCTACTAATGATCGTTTCTAACTTTTCAGCAAGTACAGTCTCTAGATTATATGTCCATATCTTGATGCTTTCATTAGTAAAGATAGAAGTCATTGAATAAGTAATTTCTCTTGGTGTTATCTTATCACCAGTAGTAATATCAATAAAAACAACCTCTTTTAATGTATCAAAAGTTGCATTTAATTTTAATGAAAATCCTCCATATTCATCATCTTGGCGAATAGGTTCTAGCTTATCTACTGAAAATGAAAATCCATCAGTTTTAGAACAAAGAATCTCTTCAAAGATATGAATCAAATTTTCTTTGCTCATTTCGGTTCCCTTCAGAGTGACATCTAAATCCATTGTGGTTCGCTTATCTAGTCCAATCATTTGACCTATTAGATACCCTCCTTTTACAATGAAGGAATCTCTATAAGAACTAGTAGAAATCAGCTTTAATACTTGCTCAATTAAATAATGTTGTTGTACTTGTTGGGCTGGAATTCCCTTATCTTTTGAAATGTTTTTGATTTTTGCTTTAAAGCTATTCGCATTTGAAAACATTAAGATAGTACCTCCGTATAAGATTGTAACTTATCAGTTACTTTAAATAGCTGGGCATAATAAAATAATTTGTGTAAATGAATTTTATTTTGTTGAAAATATTTTTTAAACGCTGGTGCAATAATTTGAAGATCCACCTGATGAACTGGTCTTAGACACTCAACCAAAACTCGTTCAACTTCATAAACTTTAATAAATTGGCCAGGAAGACGCTCTATTTCAATAATTCCTTCACTATAGTGAGAGCGTAAAATAATAGGACGTATATCTGCTTCCTTAATGTTTTTGGTATTCGTACCATAAGGAAAACTCATCGTCATGTTAAAAGGGATAGTCAAAGATAAACCATGTAACCAAAGTGCTGTCTCCAAAGAAAAGATTCCCTTTGGAAATCGATACTGAAGAACAAACCACTCATCTAAATAAATATCAGGTAAGCGATATAAGCCTTTTTCTGCAGCATCGATTTTTCCTTCTGTAACCATTTTTAATAAGGTTTTGTAGTGTAAATTTTTATCTATCACTTGTTTAAAAGTTAAAAAACCATACTGATTGAAAGAGTTCATCAGTTTCTCTCTTTTATCAACCATATCATTCTCCTTTCTTAGAAATAAAATGCTAACAACTACTATATATGTTAGCATTTTATTTCTTTAAAATCAATTCATTTAGTTTTTTTATTTCAAAATTAATCCATACGTAAGACAGACCAGCTATTATTAAAGAAAAAATAAGACATAGACTGATAGGTTCCACACTAAATGTAGACCCATATTGCCCCATAAGTCAGATTTATAGCGTACAAGCCCTAAAAACATCCCAAGTGAAACATACAAACACCAACCTAGAATGGTTCCTGGATGATGTGCTAAGGCAAATAAAACACTTGTCAAAGCAACTCGAATATCTAATTTTTTAGCCAAGTTCCATAAAATTTCTCGATACAAAAATTCTTCAACCATACTCGCATTGATTAAGAACAATAAAAATGAAAACCAAGGAACCTGATGTTGAAGGCCAATTAAGTTTGCTTGATTCGTGCTTCCTTGAGCATGAATCAGACTAAAACATAGATTTATAATCAGTAGGCTAACGAATCCAATACCAAGCCATTTCATCCTAGTTTTCATATTGACCTTGACCACTTGTTTTCGTTGACCATACATCCATAAAAAAGAAATGAGCGACGCACAATAGAGAATCTGTAGTATGGTTAACTCACTAATACAAAGCAATTTCAGTAAGTATAGGGATACCAATAAAACATTTACTTGTTGGAATATATACACTGGAATTATTCTTTTCATAGTTACCTCCGAAATAAATCTTCATAATCTAAATCTAATACCCGCACAATCCTTTCTACCCATGGACTTTGAGGCATTCGTTGTTCCATCTTGTAGTGGCGTATCTTTTGATACAAACGATTCAATTCACTTGGATAGTGAAACTCTCCCGCAAACATTTTTCTGGTTAACTCAATCCAGCTGATATTTCTTTCAGCCAAAATAATGGACAAGTTCTCCCAAAATCGTTCAGCCATATTGCTTCTCCTTTAGTTAGATAAATAATGTGTTTGTGCCATGTAAATCAATTGTTTCGTATCTCTTGGCAATAGAGCTCTAGCCTCTTCCAAATTCAGATTTGGATAAACTCTCTTATTTGAAACTGCAAGAGGAAGTCTGATGCTTAGTTCAGGATTTTTTAATATCATTTCGATGAAATCCGTTAATCTTAGATTGTCACGATTCTTAAATCGTAATAAATTGGGAGATAAAAACTCAAAACAATCTGAAGAATAGCTCATCATTTCAATTAATTTGTCCTTTGTCATTTCAGAAATAGAATGAGGAGTGACCTCTATGCTATACTTTTGAAAGAAATCCAAAAGAAGTTGATTTCTTTGGCTATTTTTACTTAGATAGAGATCAATCATGAGAGACCTCCCAAAGATTCGGTTCCATTTGATATTCTGAGACAATCAAGGAATCTAATAAATTTGCGAAGTTAATCGGTTTCTTGTCTTCATCATAAGCTTTTACAGTTACTTGGGTTGTAAGTATTCCCTCTTTTCCCTCGGCTCGATAACCTTGTCCATATAAAATAAAAACGAGATTCTGATGATCATCTACAAAGGCATCAACTCCATGTTTTATGTCTTGACTTTCAAGGAATTCCATAACGTTTTGAAGATAGGACTCGTAAAATAGTGGGTAGTTGTGTTTTTTATGGTAATCATCTAAAAATGTTACTTCAAACTCACATGGATAATTGGGTATCAAAAATAATTGTTCATCCAGCTGTTTGATTTCTGCATCATGTAATTCTGTTTCTAATTCATCACAATCTAGTATTGATTCTTTATTTAATGCTTTCATCTTTTTCCTCTATTTCTTTTAATTTCTTTGCGATTGCGGCAATCACAGGAACGGTTACACTATTACCAGCTTGTTTATAGAGCTGACTATTACTAGAGACTTTTCTAGCGGCTTCAAAAGCCCAATCAGGAAAGCCCTGCAAGCGAAAACACTCTTTAGGAGTGATTCGTCGTATCCTCAAACGGTAAAATTGTCCATCTTTTAATACACCGGCTACATGATAAACTTGTTTATCTTCTCCTTCATAACTAGCAACTACTACTCCCATTTGTCCACTAGTTGTTAACGTATTAGCTATACCCTTTCCAACTCTACCACGACGATACTGAGAACTTGGTCTTTCCAAATTGATTGAATCTCCTATTTCTGCTTGAGCGTATCCTTTTTTCGTTGCTTCCCGTACTTTTAGAAATTTGATTGGTTCTGGAATTAGTATTTTGGGAATTTTATCTCCACCTTGCATTGTAGTCAGTGTTGGAGATAACCCCTCACTTCCATAAACTCGACCAGTTTCCTTAAAGCTAGTTGGTAAATCTCCAACAACGACAATACCATGGCGATCTTGAGTATTTAAAGTAAACATCGCCTCTTGATTATCCTTAAATCGTCTCCCATTTTGTCTCTTTTCTAATCTGTCTGGTGTCATACAAGGAATCGCAATCTTAAATCCTTCTCCTTTTCCACGAACTAAGGTTGGCGCAAGACCTTCTGAATAATAGACTTTACCGCTCATTCCACTTTTTGATGGATTCAAATTCCCTAATGTTTTTAAAATCTCAGAGTTAGTTGCTTGACCTTCTCGTCTGAAAGGAAATAAGAGTCTGGTACTTTTCTTTCTAGAATGTCCGATAATAAACACCCTCTCTCTGTTTTGGGGAACGCCGAAATCCTTACTGTTAAGCACCTGCCACTCAACATCAAACCCCAACTCATCAAGTGTGGTAAGGATTGTGGTGAACGTCCGTCCCTTATCGTGATTGAGTAGGCCTTTAACATTTTCAAGAAAAAGAAAACGTGGTTGGATTTGTTTGGCCGCCCGAGCAATTTCAAAGAACAAAGTTCCTCTAGTATCTTCAAATCCCAATCGTCTTCCTGCGATTGAAAATGCTTGACAAGGGAATCCCCCACAGATGATATCGACTTTCCCTCTAAGTTTTTTAAATTCGTCATCTGAAACATCTCGTATGTCATGAAATTCAATTTCTCCTTCCGTTTGAAAAATGGACTTATAAGATTCTCTAGCAAATTTATCAATCTCACAAAATCCAATACACTCGTGTCCAACACTTTCCATTCCTAGTCGAAATCCACCTATACCTGAAAATAAATCAATAAATCTCATTTCTTGATCACCCCTTTCTGATCGACAATCAACGTCCAAAGAGTTATACCACTTGAAATTAAAATGAGCATAACTAATATCCACTCGATTGGCGACATTTAACCACCTCCTTTTCTAACACGGTTATTCCAAACAGAATACAAGCCGTTAAACACAAATTCAGCAAGCACTTCCGCACGTCTAACAAAGCGAACATTGTCAAGAGCACACTGATAGATTCTCTCAAAATCAGTCATAGCAATTTCACTGGCTGTTTCAGAAAAACCTTCTCGTCTAAATTGATCTTGTACCAATCCCCAAATATAATCTCGATCATATTTTGTGACCTTTTCTACTTTTCTTTTCAAGATAGGATGAGTATTCCTATCCTCCTCATCCTCAGTAAATAAAGAATCAGTCTCACTATATTTAGTCTCACTAACTTCAGTCTCACTAGGGGCTGAATATGAGACGGGGGCCGTTTCATTTTCAACCTGCCCTAGTCTTTTATTAACACTAGGCCTGTTTGAATTACCTACTGGGGTAGAAGATAATTCTCCTAAATAAATCTTATTAGCTAGTCTTCCTTTCTCACTTGAAGACTGTTGAACTTCATCAATTAAGTCATATTCTTTAAGAGTTTTTTTGATGGACAGTAATTTTGACTTCGAACAACCTAACAGCCTCATCAGTTTAGAATTAGAAAATACTAAATAAACCGCGCCTTCTTCATCTATCCAACCACGATTGAGAGATAATTCTAAACGATCTTTTAAAATAGAATAAGCCACCTTTACTTCTAGTTTCATATCCATATATTTCTCATCTTCAAAAAGAATTTTAGGTAATTTATAATACCGTTCTGAAGTTTGGTATTGATTTGCGGTAATTCGTTTCATAGCGCTCCTCCAAGTTCTTTGAGTATTAAATCTCCATTTGATTCCAATCGAACCAAGCCACTTTTTTCTAATTCAGCCATAAGAGAGATGGCTTCAACAATGTCAATTCCCATTTCACGTACTAAAAATGAAATGACAATATAGCGTGATGATTGTAATTCTTTTGTCATTTTCCCTCCATAAAATAAAAAAAGGAGAACAATATTCAACTGTTCTCCAAAATAATTTTATTAAAAAGAAAAACCCTGCCAAATTAATTTTTGGTAGGGTTTTTGGCAGGAAACTAAATTAATTTATCAGTTTCTAAAATGTGTTCACGATTCTAAAAGGCTGATACTATAGTATTCCGAATTCTAATTGGTATATGCCTCTTATTTAAGAGTAACTGAAGCTCCAGCTTCTTCCAATTTAGCTTTGATTTCTTCAGCTTCTGCTGCTGCAACGCCTTCTTTGATGACACCTGGTGCACCATCAACAAGTTCTTTAGCTTCTTTAAGTCCAAGACCTGTGATTTCACGTACAACTTTGATAACGCCGACTTTCTTGTCGCCTGCAGCTGTCAATTCAACGTCAAATGAATCTTTAGCAGCTTCTTCAGCGCCACCAGCAGCAGCTACAGCTACAGGAGCAGCCGCAGTTACACCAAATTCTTCTTCGATAGCTTTTACAAGGTCGTTCAATTCAAGGATTGAAGCTTCTTTAATTTCAGCGATAATGTTTTCAATGTTCAATGCCATTGTTATTTCCTCCAAATAAGTTTTAAATTTTATAATAGTTTTTTTCGTAGCTAGGCTACGCTGCGTAGCTTAAGATTAAGCTGCGTCTTCTTTGTTGTCTGCAACCGCTTTGACTGCAAGAGCAACGTTGCGCACTGGCGCTTGAAGTACAGAAAGGAGCATAGAAAGAAGTCCTTCGCGGTTTGGAAGAGTTGCAAGAGCAACGATTTCTTCTTTAGATGCGACAGCGCCTTCGATTGCACCACCTTTGATTTCAAGTGCTTCAGCGTTTTTAGCAAAGTCGTTCAAGATTTTCGCTGGTGCGATAACATCTTCGTTAGAAAATGCTACTGCAGATGGTCCAACAAATACTGATGCAAGATCTTCAAGACCAGCTTTTTCAGCTGCACGACGCAAGATTGAGTTTTTAATGACTTTATACTCAACTTCGCTTCCACGAAGCTCACGACGAAGAACTGTATCTTGCTCAACTGTCAAACCACGAGCGTCTACAACGACGATAGATGCAGCAGCTTTCATTTTTTCAGCTACTACGTCAACTAGTTCCGCTTTTTTAGCAATAATTGCTTCACTCATTAGTGTGTTCACCTCCGTAATTATTTTGCTTGGGGAATTTTTCCAAAAGAAAAACGCGCCCAAACCTAGACACGAAAGTACAATACGCTTCTTTTTACATGATACGTTTTGTCCTCGGTAGGATATTTATGAGTCGAGCTCCCCTACTGTCTTAGGCAGTTTTTTTAAACCGTATATAAGTATAGCATAGACCAAAAAAGAATGCAAGATTTTTGCAAACTTTTTTTGAAATTTTTTTAAATCTCTACCGTCAAAACTTTGCCTTGCTTAACAACCTGCTGTCCTGCAATATAGACATCGTCAACATCACTGGATTTGACTGCATAAACAAGGTGAGAGAGCATATTTTCCTCTGGTTGAAGATGGATTTTTCCTTTAGGTTGAACAACGAGAAAATCTGCTTGCTTGCCAACTTCCAGACTTCCTATCTGATCTTCCATTCCAAGAACCTTAGCACCTTCAATGGTCAAAGCCTTAAGGGCTATCTCGATAGGGAATTGACTGGCATCTTCACTCTTCATCTTCTGAAGGAGGGCTGCAGTCCGTCCTTCCTCAAACATATCTAGGTTGTTATTAGAAGCAACCGAGTCTGTCGCAATTCCCACTGCTACTCCTGCTTTTTGCAGTTGGATGATGGGAGCAATCCCTGAGGCCAGTTTGAGGTTACTAATAGGATTGTGAGCGATGGCCACTTGAGAGATTGCCAAACGTTCAATTTCTCGCTCGTTTAGTTCGACCCCATGAGCAAAAATAGACGGATGATCTAAGTAACCCAGTTCTTCTAGAAAGGCGATGGGACGTTTGCCATAGCATTTCAGGATAATTCCTGATTCCTCCTTGGTCTCCGCCACATGGATATGGATAGGAATGTCCAGCTCTTTTGCCATATCTAAGCTCGCTTCCAGCAAGTCTCTACTACAGCTATATGGAGAGTGAGGGGCTACCATGACCATGAAATTTGGATTTTTATATTCTAAGATTTCCTCTATGATGGCACGTGTTCTACTTATAGTCTCAGCAGTTGTTTCTGTCTCTGAAGAAAAGAGGGTCGGTGAGAAATAACAACGCATCTTAGAATCTGTTACTGTCTGATAAATTTGCTGGATATCCACACCATTGGGATTATACATATCGTTGAAGGTTGTTGTTCCTGACTGGAGCATTTCTGTCAGAGCTTCTTTGACTGCCTTGGTAGTCATATCGGGAGTAAATCCTGCTTCTGCTGGCCAGATATAGTCATTGAGCCATTCGTGGAGATTGCTGTCATCTCGGATTCCTCGCAAGCCTGTCATAGCAGAATGGGTGTGGCAATTGACCAAACCAGGCATGATCCAGGCTCCCTGATAGTCTATAATCTGCTCAGCTTGCTCCAAAATCTCTGGCTCCTCTTGGCCGACATAGACGATTTGAGAGTCCTTAACGGCTAAGACACCATCCAAATAAACATGGAAATCTTGGTCACAAGTCACGATATTTACATGCTGATAGACTTTCATTGTTTTCTCCTTCTAAGACCCTGATTTTTCTAGCTATTGTAACAAAAAAGTCACCCGAAGGCAACTTTTTTTGTCCATAAGATTTTAAAATAGAAAGGATTATTCAGAGCTAAAAGCTACTGCTTTTTGCATTTGGTAATACTTGCCCTTTCTAGCCATGAGGTCCTGATGGTTACCATGCTCAACAATGTCACCATCTACCAAGACAAGAATCAAATCCGCATCCTGAATGGTTGACAAACGATGAGCAATGATAAAGCTTGTGCGCCCCTTCATGAGTTTGGCAAAGGCATCCTGTACTAGCACCTCTGTCCGTGTATCGATGGAGGAAGTTGCCTCGTCTAAGATAAGAATCTTTGGGATAGCTAGAAAGACTCGAGCGATGGTCAAGAGCTGGGCTTGCCCAACAGAGAGAGATTCTCCTGCATTTTCCAACTTAGTATCGTATCCCTGTGGCAACTGTTGGATGAAAAAGTCTGCGTTGGCCGCTTTGGCAGCAGCAATCACTTGCTCCCGACTAGCATCAGAATTCCCAAAAGCAATATTGTCATGAATGGTTCCTTGCTTGAGCCAGGTTTCCTGGAGCACCATTCCAAACTGCTGTCTCAATGATGCTCGGGTATAGTCGTAAATGGAACGATCGTCCAGCAAGATATCTCCTGAGTTAATAGGATAAAAATGCATGAGGAGATTGATAATAGTTGATTTTCCAGCACCTGTCGGACCAACAATGGCCACCTTGCTACCAGCTGGGATATCGATAGACAAATCCTTAATCAAGATCCTTTCAGGATTGTATCCAAAAGAAACATGCTTAAAGGAAATAGCTCCCTTAACTTGATCACTGGTCAAGACTTCCTTACCTGTTTCAGCCACCTCAGGACTTTCTAAGACAGCATAGACACGCTCTGCACAAGCGAGAGCACTTTGCAATTCGGCTAGAACAGAAGAAATATCGTTAAAGGGCTTAGTGTACTGCTGAACATAGTTCAAAAAGGTCACTAAACGCCCGATGGTCAAGGTGGATCCCATCATAATACGATAAGCTCCCACTCCAGCTAAAAGCGCATAAATCAGCGCATTGACAAAGCGAGTCGAAGGATTGACCATTGAAGAATAAAAGATGGCTGACTGAGAATAGCCTGCGTAGTTGGCATTCGCCTCGTGCAGTCTTTGGATAAACTCTGTCTGAGCATTAAAGGACTGGATAATAGTCTGCTGGCTAAGAGACTCTTCAATTAACTGAGTCTGAATCCCCCTCGTCTCTGTTTGTTTCTGGAAGAGATGATAGGAGCGTTTAGCAATAAAGCGTGAAATCACCATGGACAGCGGCGTCAACAGCAAGACCAAGAAGGTCATGAGGAGGTGAATTTGAAGCATAGCTAGGATACTAACCAAAATCATCAAGACACCAATGAAAAATTGGTTGAAAATCATGGTCAAGCCAGCTGCCAGCTGCTCTATATCTGTGGTCACACGACTGACCATCTCTCCACTGCCCTGCCGATCCACAAAAGCAATCGGTAAACGATGGAGCTTATGGATGATTCGCTCTCGCAAGTTTCTAGTATAAGAAAAGATTAGATGATTATAGAGGAGAGGATTGGCCCATTGTACCAGAGTATTTCCTATGACCACCAAGATCATCTGGAGAAAAATCTGCCAAAAAACTGGTGAAGAACCAGCCACTAGAACTTGGTCAATGACCTGCCCAATCAAGATAGGAAGGTAAATCAATAAGCCAACTTGGGCAATAGTTCCTAGAAAGGCTAGGAAAAGGAGGAAGGGATGGCTTGCTAAATCTATGGCCAAACGTTTGAGCGTCTGGTTTGCGGTTTGTCGTTTCATGCTAGTCCTCCTTTCCATGTTGGGATGCATTGATTTCGCGATAGACTTGGCTGGACTTCATCAATTCCTCGTGCTTGCCAACAGCTAGGAGCTCACCTTTTTCCAAGAGGAGAATCTGGTCAGCCATCTGAAGTGTCGAAGTCCGTTGAGAAATCAAGATTAAGCTCGTGTTAGGTAAATTTTCTCGGATAGCTTTCAATAGCTTGGACTCAGTGATGGTGTCGAGGGCCGAGGTCGCATCGTCTAGGATGAGAAATGGAGCTTGGCGCAAGACTGCACGTGCGATGGACAGCCTTTGTTTTTGTCCACCTGAGAAATTTCGTCCTCCTGCCTCAACTAGGGCATCCAAAAGTCCTTCCTTTTCACTGACAAAATCCTTAGCTTGCGTAATCTCCAAGGCCTGCCAGAGTTGCTGGTCAGATACTTCTCGATTGAAACCCAAAGTCAAGTTGGAACGAATAGTTCCTTTAAAAAGTTCGACTTTTTGGGGTACATAGGCAATCCAAGACCGCCACTGCTCAAGATTACGAGGACTACATCCATCTCGATAAATGTCAATGCTTTCCTTGTCTGCTGGATAAAGACCAAGTAATACTTGAACCAAGCTTGATTTACCTGAACCAGTTCCCCCGATGATACCAAGGATTTGCCCTTGCTTCATATCAAAGGAAATGTTTCTCAGAGAAGGCTGGGCGGCATCAGGATAGGTAAAGGTCAATTCTTGGACTTGTAAAACCTGATTACTGGTAGCTTGTTTTTGTTCTAACTCCGAATGGATATCTTCTGGAGTCTCAGCAAAGACTTCCTCGATTCGTTTAGCTGAGATATAAGACTGGTTGAGAGAATTTATCAGCATGGCTAGCTTGACCAATTCTACTAAAATTTGCAGGAGATAGTTGATTAGGGCAACCAAGGAACCTTGGCTGAGTAGATCTCCTTGTATAGAAATATAGCCCTGCCAGATGATGACGAGAAGGGTTCCATTGACAATCAGATAGGTCAGAGGTGTTAACAAACTAGACCAGAAACCCGTCTTTTCTTGCAATCTGGTATAAACTTGGTTAAGGGTTTGAAAAATCTGTAACTCTCGTTTTTCCTGGCCAAAAGCACGAATAACTCGCATCCCTTGTAATTGCTGGCGCGTTTCCTGAACCAGCTGGTCCGTTTTCTTTCTGAGATTGCTGTAAAGAGGATTGACCAGTCGTGAGAGCACCACAATGACAATCGTCAGAATGACAACCATGACCAAAAACCAGAAAGTCAACTCAGCTGAGATGCGATAGGCCATAAAGATAGCCCCAAAAACGATAATGGGCGCTCGCAAAAAGAGGCGCAGGAATTGATTGATCCCAGTCTGTATCTGGTAGGTATCCGAAGTCAAGCGAGTCACTAAGCTAGAAGTTGTCAGACGATCTCTGCTGTCCTTAGGCAAGGAAAGAATATGACGATAAAGGTCGTCTGTCAATTCTTTGGCAAACCCAACCGCTGCCTTGGCTGAGTAAAACTGGGCTACCAAGGCCACTAAAACGCCAATCACTGCAAAGATAAGGAGCAGGCCAATCTGCATCCATAGATGCCCTTGATCTCTCTGAGGCAAGGATTGGTCAACAATCCCAGCAATCACCATGGGAACCAAGAGCTCAAAAACAGCTTCAAGTAACTTGAACAAGGGTGCCAAAATGGATTCTTTAATGTAGGGTTTGAAGTAAGATAGTAAGTGTTTCATAAATCCCTTCTATTCTTATTCTAGAAATGAAGAAAGTGGGAAGCCCCACCCTCTCAGTTTTATTTGTTTAAGTAAGGTAATAGATAGCCATATCCTGCTTCTTCCATCTCATCCTTGGCTACAAAGCGCAAGGAGGCAGAATTAATACAGTAACGCAGGCCACCTAATTCCTGAGGACCATCTGTGAAAACATGACCCAAGTGAGCATTTCCTGACCGAGAACGAACCTCGATTCGCTCCATTCCATGACTCAGGTCTTTGTAATAATGAATCAATTCCTTAGAAATCGGACGGCTAAAACTTGGCCAACCACAACCTGAGGCAAACTTATCCTTAGCGAAAAAGAGTGGCTCACCCGTCGTGATGTCTACATAAATCCCTTCTTCAAAGGTTTGGTCATAGGCATTGCTAAATGGAGCCTCTGTAGCACCTTCTTGTGTAACACGGTAAGACTCTTCAGATAAACTTTCCCTTAACACTTCTTGACTAGGCTTTTCATAGTTTGCCGCATCAACTAATGGCTTCTCCGCATCGGTCACATCGATATGACAGTAACCTGAAGGATTTTTCTTGAGATAGTCTTGGTGGTAATCTTCTGCCAGAATGTAGTGGCGAAGTTTCTCCACCTCTACTGCAATCTTTCGACCCAGCATGCGCTCCTGCTCCTTCACCACTGTATAGATAGCTGGCAAGTCTGCATCATCCTGATAATAAATCCCCGTTCGATATTGGCGACCACGGTCATTTCCTTGTTGATTGATTGATAAGGGATCAATGACACGGAAATAATAAAGTAAAATCTCTCTTAGTGATACTGTATTCTCATCATAAATCACTTGAACCGTTTCTGCATGGTCTGTTTCCTTGAGCAGCTGGTAATTGGTCGTTTCGACTTGGCCATTAGCGTAGCCGACACTGGTTGCTAATACGCCTGAAATTCGTGAAAAATACTCCTCTAGGCCCCAAAAACAACCACCTGCTAGATAAATTTCTGCCATCTTTATTTCTCCTTTATCAAGTTTTTAACTAATACTCTTCGAAAATCAAATTCAAACCACGTCAGCTTACATCTGCAACCTCAAAACAGTATTTTGAGCTAACTTCGTCAGTTCTATCCACAACCTCAAAACACTGTTTTGAGCAGCCTGCGGCTAGCTTCCTAGTTTGCTCTTTGATTTTCATTGAGTATAAACTTCTTTTCAAAAAAAGGACAGGAAGCAGCCCCCTAGTCGAGACTTTCCCCATCCTATCTGCTATTCTTTACTTTGTTTCGACACGGACACCTTGCGTATCAACCTTCAAATCATGCAGTTTGCCTTTGAAAGACTGCTTTTGCAATTCTGCCTTAATCTTCGGCATCTTGTCATGAGAAGCCAGAACCATAACTGTCGGACCAGCTCCAGAGAGATAGGTTGCATAGGCATCATTTTCTTTAGCCACTTGCTTAATCGTCGCAAATTCCCTCACCAGATCCTGACGGTAGCGCTCGTGGAAGAGGTCTCCCTCGATTGCTTGTCCAGCTGTCACCATGTCTCCTGACAACAAGGCCGCAACAGCAACATTTGCGATAGAACTAGCTGCAACTGCTTCCTTGTAGGACAATTTTTTAGGCAAGACACTGCGGCTGTCTCGAGTACGCAATTCATAGTTTGGAATGTAGGCTAGGAAATCACACTCTGGGAAGTCTGCCACAATGGCTGAAACTTGCCCTTCAACGGAACTTGCAATAACGAGTTTACCATAAATGGCTGGAGCAACATTGTCAGGATGCCCTTCAATCTTAGTCGCCAGCTGCAATTTGTCATGATCAGATAAGTTGAGATTCCCCAGTTGGTTAGCTAGTTCAATCCCAGCAACAATAACCGAGCTTGAAGAACCCAAGCCACGCGCTAAGGGAACATCACTGGTCATTTTCAAGCGTCTTGGTTTCAAGTCAGGCGCAATTTGCAAGGCAATCTTGAGCAAGAGATTACGCTCGTCATGTGGAATCCATTTGCCAATCTGGTGTTCAATCAACCACTCATCTCGTTCTTCACAGACCTCAATTTGAAGATACTTGGTTACAGCTACACCGACCGAATCAAAACCTGGCCCGATATTGGCACTGGTTGCAGGTACGATAATCTTCATTCTATTCTCCTAACACCTTGAAAGTATTCAAGAGGTCAAATTCTGAAGCTTTGGCCAACTCTGATGAAACATTCTCAAGTTGTGCTTTATTAATCTTATGAGTAATAATCACTACACGCGCCTTGTCATCCTCTTTTCCATCTTGGAGGATTTGCTTGAAGGAAATATCTTGAGCATTAAAGATTTCAGCAAGTTTCAAGACCTGACCTTTTGAATCTGGTGCCAAGATTGAGAAATAGTAATTTGCTTTAACATCCTCAGGCTTGGCCAAGACAAGTTCACGGCTATATTCGTTAAAGTCTTTACCAATGGTACCATCATTCAAGCGACGAACGATACGAACAATATCCGCTACAACACTTGTTGCAGTTGGTTTTTGACCCGCACCTGGTCCGTAGTACATAGACTCACCAATACCTATAGATTCTACAAAAACAGCGTTCATGACCCCATTCACACTGGCAAGTGGATGTGCTTTAGGAAGGAAAGTTGGAGTTACTTCTGCGGCAATACCTGAAGGAGTTTCTTCGATAGAACCAACCAATTTGACAACATAGCCAAGGCCTTGGGCTACAGCCACATCTTCTGGTGTGATATTGCGGATCCCCTTATGGGCTACATCGTCAAAAGCAACCTTCATCCCAAAGGCAAATTGGCTCAAAATGACCATCTTGTAGGCTGCGTCAATCCCATCAACATCATTTGTAGGATCACTTTCTGCAAATCCAAGTCTTTGAGCTTCAGCCAGAGCATCATCGTAGGACCAGCCTTCTTCGACCATCTTGGTCATCATAAAGTTAGAAGTTCCGTTAACGACACCAAGAACGCGCGTGATTTTATCAGAAGCCAATGAATTTGCCAAGGTACGAAGAATCGGAATCCCACCAGCAACTGCTGCTTCGTAGTAGAGTGCCACATTGTTCTCTTTAGCGATTTCTAACAATTCTGCACCATGGACAGCCAAAAGGTCCTTGTTAGCAGTAACAACGTGTTTTCCAGCTTCTAAGGCACGAGTGATAAAGGTTTTAGCTGGTTCGATACGCCCCATCAATTCCACTACGATAGTAATGTCCTTGTCTGATAAAATATCGTCTACATTGGTTACAAAGTTAAAGTCATTCCCTGCTGCAAGTAAGCGGTTCTTCTCATCTTCATCCTTAACCAATACCTTGGCTACTTCAATCTCTGAATGAGCTGACTGGATGATTTTTTCTCCGTTTTCCTTTAGGAGGAATGGTACACCACTTGCAACGGTACCAAATCCAAGTAAAGCAATTTTAACTGTCATGTTTGTCTCCTCGAAATTTTCTAATATAGCCATTATAACAGAATTTTTCGAAAATTCCTATCCAAGAAAACCACTATTTATAGATAGAAAAGAAAAAACGAATCATGGGATTCGTCTTTTCTGATAAGTAAAAATTGATTTCTAAAAACTATGAATTAACTTTTTGAAGACCGAGCACAGCGTCGTGATTAATCAAGATGCGACCATACTCTTGTAAGACCGAACGACTGATATCACTGTCGTCTGCGAATTCACGCATACGAGCCAAGAGCCAGGCTGGGTATGGACTTGGATGATTTTCAATATCGACTAAAATTGTCAAATAATAGTGCCCATTCATCTTATAGAGTTCAGATGTTTCCATCTGGTAGTTAACCGTCTTTGAAAAAGCAACTAAGTCAGCAAGGCTTGCAAAGCGCAGGATATAGTAGATATAAGGTTCTTTCTTATTCTCCGTCTCCTTTTCTGTTTGCTCTTGCTCTTCTTCCTTTGCTTCGACCTGCTCTAGAGATTGGATAGCTTCAATATCATCCTTGGTCTTTTCTGCGATACTCTTTTCCAAGGTTTTGAGAAATTCGTCCGGCGACATTTGGGCCAATTCTTCCATGTCAGGTAGGTCCGCCAAATCTTCAAAATCTAGGTTTTGGTCAATCTTAGACTTGGTCACAAAGACATCGACCTTATCTGGTTTTGGCGTCACACGAAAACTGAGCATGCCACTATCCAAGAAATTGTCGGGCATCTCTAACTCATCTAAAATAGCATAGAAAAACTCTTCGGTTTTTTCCTGAGGAACGAGAAAGTCTGCAATCTCCATTCCCCGATCCATCAAATCATCTAAAGTCATCGTGATTTTCAGTGTTGTATCACTAATTTGTTTCATCTTCATATCTAGTAACCTCATACTTTCAGTCTATCTATTATACTAGATTTTTAGGATTTTATCAAAAGAATGAAGCTGGAATGTGATATAATACTAGAGATAATGTTACATTTAAGAAAGAAAGTTCAATGAAAAATATAAAAGTTAATGCATTGGCTAGCTTGCTGGTCAATATCCTCAATATCGTTTTTCCGCTGATAACCAACCCTTATCTGACGCGGATTCTCAGCAAATCCAACTACGGTTACTTCAATACCGCTAATACCTGGGCCAGCTTTGTCATTCCACTAGCTGCCTTTGGTATTTACAACTACGGGATTCGTGCTATCAGTAAGGTTAAGGACGACAAGAATAAAATCAACTATGTCTTTTCTAAGCTGTTTTATATTTCTGTTTTCACATCTCTTCTGACGACTGGTATCTACTTCCTCTTTATCTTCTTTGACACCAGCATTGAGAACCTTAAAGTCCTTTACTACATCCTAGGAGCTCAGGCACTCTTCCAATTCCTCAATATCGAATGGATGAATGAGGCCTATGAAAACTATGCCTTTATCCTTTACAAGACATTGATTATTCGGATTACCATGCTGGTCGCCATCTTTGCCTTTGTCAAAACTGCTAATGATATTGTTCCCTACGCTATCGTCATGACAGCGACCACTATCCTCAACTACCTCCTTAGTTTTCTTTGGATCAAGAGAGAAGTTTCCTTTGTCAAAATTGGTTTCATCGAGTTAGCTAAGGCTTCTAAACCACTCTTTACTATGCTTCTCTTGGCAAATGCCAATATGCTTTATACCTTGCTAGATAGAATGTTTATCACCAAGGGACCAGATGAAAACTATATTTCTTATTATACAATTGCCTATAGCATCGTCATGCTGATTGCTGGTGTCTTAAGTGGAGCTATCAGTGTCAGCATTCCACGTCTCGGCTACTACCTCGGGAAAAAGGATTACAATTCTTATAATTATCTTGTAAATCAAGCGGCATCATTATTCTATTTTCTCATGATTCCAACTAGTTTCGGAATTATGATTTTAGGAAAGTACGCAACGGTTATCTACTCTTCTGAAAAGTATCTTGAGGCAGGTATCGTGACCAGCGTCTTCGCCTTTCGAACCATTATCTGGGCTATTGAATTGATTCTTGGTAAGCAAATTATCTTTATCAATGACCACGAGAACCGCTTGACTGCTTTCTACTTTGCTGGTGGTGGAGCAAATCTCCTCTTCAACTGTATCTTGTATATCAATAATATTTTTGCCCCTGAGTATTATATTGCTACGACCATTATTGCGGAAGCCATCGTTGTTCTCTTAGAAATTCATTTTATTAGGAAACACCAACTAATCAATTTAAAAGAAATTTTTGTAACCTTAACACGTTATGGTCTCATATCCCTTGGATTTATCCCGATCTTCTATATTTTCAAGATGATTTTCCAAATCAGTTCCTATACGGTGAACCTCAACATGATCCTCATGGTTCTCTCTACCATAGCTACTTGTGGAATCTACTATCTCTTAACACTCTTTCTCACTAAGGATAAAACACTTCACTATGCACTGAACCTAGTACTAGCTAAGATCAAAAGAAACTAAAAGAACACCCTACTGATAAACGAGCGTTTATCAGTAGGGTGTTTCTTATTTATTCTTTTTCTTTCTTGTCAGAAGTATTGGCTTCTAGATTTGAATCTTGTTTTGGCTCTTCAGCAATAGAGGAATTAGCTTCTTGCTTCTTTTCTGACTGATCTGCTTCGCCATTTACAGCAGCAACAGCCTGTCTCCAAATGCCTTCCTCGTTTACCTTATAACCATCAGGCGTAGTTGCATTTTTCAACAAGGAACCATCTGTTTGGAAATAGTACCAATTACCATCAAGTCGTTTCCAACCGGTCTGCATAGCTCCTGAGTCATCAAAGTAATAATGATCACCATTTACTTTATGAAGGCCAACCAACATGATGCCATCTTCAGGATTGAGATAATACCAGATTCCTTTATCCTTTATCCAACCTGTTTTCATTGCTCCACTTGCTTCAAAGTAACGATAATGATTATCAAACCATTTCCAGCCTGTTTGCATAGCTCCTGATGCACTAAAGTAATACTGCTTACCATCTACTTGTTGGAAGCCGACCAACATGATACCTTCCTGATCTTCAAGATAATACCATGTTCCTTGTTCTTTCAACCAACCGGTTTTCATAGCCCCTGAGTCAGCGTAGTAATGCCAGTGTTTATCAAGCCACTGCCAGCCTGTTTGCATGGCACCACTAGGACTCAAATAGTAACGCGTACCGCCAATCGTCTGGATTCCAGTTAACATAATACCATCTTGATTTAGGTAATACCATTTCTCATTATCCTTAATCCAGCCTGTTTTCATAGCGCCTGAGTTCGCATAGTAATACCAATTATTCTCTAGCCATTTCCAGCCCGTTTGCATTGCACCGCTAGCGTTCAAATAGTAACGAACACCATTTATATCTTGTTTTCCAGTGAGCATGATACCATCTTTATCCAGATAATACCAAGTATCCTGATCCTTGATCCAGCCAGTTTTCATAGCTCCAGAACTTGCAAAATAGTTCCAGTGACCATCAACAAAGGCCCAACCGGTTTGCATCACACCTTCTTGATTAAAGTAATACGTGCTTCCATTGATATTCTTTTTGCCAACAGTCCGTAGCCCATCCTCATCATAGAAATACCAATCTGAATCAATCTTTTGCCAAGTTAAAGGTTTACCTGCTGTTTGGAGTGCACCACTTTCGCTAAAGAACATCTTCTTGCCATTAAAGAATTGATTTCCTGTTAGCATCTTCCCATCTGCTGCAAAGAGATATTTCTTCCCTCCAATTTCAGAAAGCTCACTAAATCGTCTAGCACCATTTGATTGGATATAATACCAATGACCATCCAGCTTGAACCAACCACCAGTTTGCATTTTACCATTTTGGTTCAAATAGTAGTCATTTCCCTTGGCATTTTCTCCCCAATCATCATTAAGGTGAAGCCAGCGTCCTGCTTGCATTTGCCCTTTTCCATTAAAGAAGTAAGTGGCTCCGCCAATCTCTTTCCAACCGATAGCCATTTCCCCGTCACTTAAACGATATTTCCAGTAGCCACCTTCTTGATACCATTTTTCGTCAACTACAGGGATGTCCGGGAAGAGATTAGAAACATTGGCAAATCCGCTATCACTAATATCAAAAACGGTAGCATCTTGAGTTTGACTAGAAGCTCTGAGAACTTGAATATTTTTCTTTTGGAGATATTCTCTGGTTGAAGCAACATTAATATCACCACCAGTTGTCTGAATAATCATCTTTGGAGATAGGTTTTCAAGAAAATTAATCGTATTTGAAATTGTCGCATCATAATGATGATTCCATTTCATCATATCTACCTTACCAATAACAGGACCTAACTTATCTTCCGCTCCTTCTGCGTTATCCAAATCTCCACCAAGATAGATTCTCTTTCCTGCCACAGTCACCACTGAAACGATTGAGTTGGAGTTATCATCTAGAACTTTTTTCAGGTTACCATCAGCATCATATTCATTTTTATAATTATAGAGTTGGATATCCATATCACCTAATTTAAAGTGACTATCCTCGTCTGTAATATTCTGAATAAGAGTAACTCCTCGTTTGTGTGCGGTTCTCAAAGCATTATCATAATTGAAAAGATTATCCCAGAGTCCCCAGTGTGAGGTGATCCGATCATCTGAATATTTTTTTAAATAAAACTTACCAACCTGGTAACGATTAAGTATCTCATCTGCTCCGCCGATATGGTCACTATGTACATGGGTTCCCAAAATAAAATCTAATTTTTTAACACCAATCTGATCAAGATGGCGAATCAAACGGTCTTCCAAGACTTGATAATTTCTCATGGAAATTCCCCAGCGGCTTGGATAGCGTGGGTCACTCCCATCAGGAAAGTCATAATCTTCCCCCATGTCAATCAAGGCATAATGACCATTGCTCTCCAGAAGAATAGCATCACTCCCGGATTTTGCTTTAGTATTTATGAAATGGATACGATTACCTGAACCAGCAGTAATGGTGTCTGCATTAACTTGTTGTGATAAACCAATCAACACAAAAAGGAAAGCAAATAAACTATAACTGACTGATTTAACTAATCTTTTATTCTTCATCTTGAACACTCCTTTCTCGATGAAAACAATCTCTTACTAATCAATCCAATAATTCTTATCAGTTCCTGGAACCTGCTGTTCAACAGGTGGTGGAGTCATATAGTCTGCTCCAAATTCGTAGACAAGAATTTCATGGTATTTTCTCGGAGCCTTCACTACGATGTTTTCGTATGGCATATCAATCAGATCATAGAGCCATTCTTTTTTGATTCCCTCTGGAAAGCTTGGATCAAATATCGTACAGGTAAGATCTGTAGCCTGATTTACACTATATTTCAAAGCAAGGTTCTCTAATTTTTGATTCCAAGTTTGTGGAGAGCTTAGACGGAAAATAGCTGACCCAATATAACGAGGCAGATTTTTAAGTCCACCATTCTCAGACTTGATCCCTTTAAAATTCAAAGAAGAAAGGCGGACAAAGTGTTTATAGAGCTTCATTTTCTTACAATCACTTTCCTCCGTCACGACACCATCGTATGGAAAAATATCAACGCAAGTTCCCAATACGACTGTCGGGTCCAGAAGATTGGCGTCTCTACGTGTTCTAATATCATGAACACGCATATAACTATACGGATAGCCTTTTGTTTCTCTAAAAGAAATCAATTTGTAGTAGGGATGATTCTCATTTTTTAAAACCTTATAAAGCTTTTCAAATTCATCTCGCGCCAAGGAAATATCCGTATCATCATCCCAAGGGATAAATCCTTTATGTCGGACAGCTCCTAGTAAGGTTCCAAAATCAATAAAATATTTAATCTGATGCTGTTCACATAATTCATGTAGATACTTTAAAATATCCAACTCCACTTGTTTTATTTCTTCAAGACTTAAAACTCTCTCAGACATACTTTCTATTCTCCTAATTTCGACTAATTTTTTAAACGATTTCTAACTGTGATTTGCTTACTTAGAACTTTTAGTGATTTTCCACAGTTTGAAATCATGGTGAGATACTCTCTGTTCAAGAGGGGGCAATTGCATGTAATCTCCATAGTCAGAGGTCAAAATTTCATGGTAGTTTTTTGGAATCATAAATTCCTTACCTTCAAATGTTCCCACAATCACTTGTTCTAACCACTCACGTTTCCAAACTGGCTTATTCATATCCTTGTAAATCAAATAGTCAACTTGCTCATAGTCAGCAACTGCTCTAGATTTAGCAAGCTCATCAATTTGCTCAACATATTTATTCGTATTTGTGAAATAGAAAATGACAACAGAAATATAACGAATTAAAGAATTTAGTAGACTTTTCGTGTTGGTAATTCCTTTAAAAGTGTAACAACTTAATTGACGTTTCTTTATGAGTTTCGTCATTTTGTTTTTAAAATCTGCATCATCTTCATAACCATCTACAGGGAAAATATCCACATAGATTCCCATATTGGAATCAATTCGTACATCTTCTTCTAGCAAGTAGGTATGGTTATCCTGCACTTTCATAAAAGGATAGACATAGTTGAGATTATTTTTATAAGACATGACCTCGTAACGCTCATCAGGATGAGCGATAAGGTAATCTTGTAGTTTCTCATAGTCTTCTCTTAGCATGCAGATGTCCATGTCATCATCCCAAGGAATAAAACCTTTATGGCGAACAGCACCAATTAGACTTCCATATGCTAAGAAATACTTGACACCAATTTTCTGACAAACCTCATGAATGTACTCCATGATTCCAAGTTCCATCTGTTGAATTTCATTGACATCTGTTACTTCTTGGTACCGAACTCCTTCATCTCGTTTGCAGACTACGAGTCCATAACCAATCGCTAGCCAGAAGATGATATTAATAAAGTTGGTTGAATACATAATCTGACTTTCAAATAATTGACCAAACAAGATTCCGAAGAAAAGAATCATGATCAATTTATCAGTATTTTTCTTGGAAACAATCAAATACGTTAAAAAGCGCTTGATGACATAGCCCAGTATAAGAAGGAAGGATACTAAGCCTAGAACTCCCGAACTGACAAATATGGTCACAAGAATGTTATGAAAATTCCCACCGATAAGGGAGTTTTGAATCTCAAATTTACTGAAATATTCTGTATAGTAATCCGGGACATTACGTACACCGTAACCAAAAATTGGTTTGGCACTTCCCATCTTAATGGCATTTTTCCAAATATAGGTCCTACCACTTGGTGTTGTTTCAATTAAATGGAGTTCACCATTCTTCTTGGTAACAGACGAATCTGTCTCAGCGTAGGACTGTCCTTTATTTAAGTCAAAAACAGTCGCAGTTTCAGATGAGATATAAATTGAAGTTGCATAGCTTAATCCAATGTTGGTAGCAGTAACCAGCGAACCAGCAACAATAAAAGTAAGAAATCGTTTAATGAGACTTCCTCTAGTAGCAAAGAAACTATAAAGTCCAATCATAAGGAGTAAAGAAAGTAAGGCTCCTCGACTTTGCATAGTAGCAAAGTATACTAATTGAATCACATTGTTCAGTTTAAGATATACAGAATATTTACTTCCTTTATGGATCAGATACATAGCTAAAATAATGCTAATGTATGAAAATATCGCACTAGCATTAGGATTGACAATCCCCCACAGACGTCCATTCATGACACCATAATAATAAGATTGCTCGCCAATTTTAAATAGGATAAGGACTCTACTTATCAATAAACCAAACGCAAAAATTGCTGAAGAAAAAGATACAATTTGAACCGTATAGGCAATCCAGTCAAATAATTTTTTAAGTTGCCCCGATTGTAACATGGTAAATAATAAAACATAGGTTACCATGAAAAGGATTTCAATCACATTTCCAATCAAATGTCCAGAGCGATTGAATACTGCCGATAGCAGATGACTCCCAGATAACAAGCCAAATAAGGCCAAAAACTTTCGATCTACTGTAATCTGTTTCCACTTAAACAACAATGTGTAGCAAATATAAAGTACAACAATCGCTGACAATCCCTTATAGATTGGATTTGCTACCTTATAAACCAGTGAACTCATACTTAAAATCGAAATAAAAACAAATAGATATGCAATCCATAGTTTTGATTTTTCAAAGTATTCATCCATTTTTGAAAAATTCATTTTCAACTCCTTCTCATGATATTAGTTTTTTAATCCAACAATTTTCTTATATAGCCATGGAGAAATGACAAGTGAAAGGATCGCTACCTTGCGAAAAGTAGTGAAATAAGCATCCTTCCATATTTCGCGTCGATGCTGAACAATCCAAGTCCTCAACTCAGCTTTCTCCTTTTGATACTGTTCAGATGAAGTAAAGATAATTTTATCGTAAACTGTGATGTACGACCAACATTCTCTATTTTTTAATTCAGGTTTTAAATCAGGAAAGACTTGTGATACTTGAGCGATTATTTGCTGATAAACTTCTACCGTGTCAAATACATGCTGATTAACAGATGTTGTTGCACTTCCCTCACGATGATCATAATAATAAACAGGTTTGTCAATAAATACGCTACTACATCTTGTCTTTAGTAGCAGTTCAGTTAGAAATAAGGCATCTTCAGCTAGATGATAATTTGTATTAAACTTTTCATCCGCAAGCAGGTCTCTCTTAAACAGTTTAGCGACTGGAAAAAATGACGTTCTAGTGGTCATCAGTAATTCCTTCATGGTTTCTTCTGTTGACCAGATTTCTTTTTTTCCAGAATGAGGAGGTAAGTCTGTCAAAATGCCGTTTTTAATATGGTGCAGAGGAGCGATTGTAAATCCTACGGACTCCTTATCATCAACTGCACCAATCAAGATTTCCAGATAATCTTTAGTAACGAAATCATCGCTATCAATAAAGGTAACCCAAGAACCCGTCGCTAGCTGAATTCCCATATTTCTAGCATTTGAAACACCAGCATTTTCTATATGATAAACCTTGATATTCTCATACTGAGATGCTAAGTGATCACAGATCTGTCCGCTGGAATCGGTAGAACCATCGTTGATTAGGATTAACTCAAAATGGGTATAAGTCTGTTGAAGAATCGACTCCACACATCGCTCCAGGTAGGCTTCTACATTGTAGACTGGAACGATAACGCTAATTTTTTCTTCCATCATGCCCCATATTCTCCCTTGTACTCCGTGTAGCTCTTGTCCATGTCTGCTATAATCGCATCATGATGTGGTACCTGCTTGTCTGCTGGTGGCGGTGTCATATAATCTCCAAAAGCAGTGCTGAGATAGGCATCATAGCCGACTGGGATGGGCAGCTCAGTTCCTTCAAATGGCAAGAAGAGATTGTCTTCAAAAGATGCGATTGGATATCTATTTTTCATGTAGCCAGGACCTGAGCATAATTCCGTAATTCCATCGCTCTCAGCAAGACCATACTTGGTCATTTCTTTTTCAGCCTTTTTCCAAATGCGATAACGTAGAGATTTGGGAGTCAAACCGAGTAAGATACGACTTCCCCATTTCATGATGGCACCATGCTTTTCTGGGATAGTTTGGGCGCAAAAGAGTGAATAAATCAAGGCCCAGCGAACCTGTTTCTTACGCTCAGCTGGATTTTTAGGATAATAATCCAAAGGCAAAACGTCCAAAGCCAAACCATGTGGCAAATCCAAATCCTTCTGATAAGGCTTGATACAGGTCGTTTCCTTATCACGAATGGTAATAAAGAGGTTTCGATCGACAAACTCCTTGTTACTTTTTGATAAGAAATAGCGCTCATTTGCATAACGAGGCCATAGTTCTGCCAACTTTTCATAGTCCTTGCGAGGCATGAAAAAATCTAAGTCATCATCCCAAGGAATGAAGCCCTTATTACGAAGGGCACCAATAGCCCCACCACCACAGAGATAGCACAACAAATTATGTTCTTTACAAAACGCGACGAAATATTCAGCCATTTCCAGACTACGAGCCTGAATCGCTTTCAAATCACTCATGTCTCTCCTCTTCTGTCCAATAACGAGTTATATCGTTTTATTATACCATAAAAAAGTCTTAAAAATCCATCAGATACCGTAAAAAATCAAAGCCAATCCACCATTTTTACTGGTGAATGAAGCTTTGATTTTCATTTATTTACCTCTTATCTCATTCCCATTTGGGCGAGTTTAGCCCGGTATTTGTTTTGGTCGACAAGTAGACCTTGTCCTCCGTAGACATCATAAGCATCTACCCAATCGCCAAGTTCTGGCACTGTCAATCTTTCAATACCGTTCTGTGCGCCTTCGATAACTGACAAACCATTAGTCAGCAGGAAGGTATAAGGTAGATTGGTTGAGGTCATTCCAAAGACCTTTCCAAGTGCCTCTGATCCTGTAAAGAGTTTGGTTGGATCTTTGATTTGCTCAAGAACAGCTGACATGACCTGCTGCTGACGTTTGGTACGACCATAGTCTCCTTCATCATCATCACGGAAGCGAGCGTAATTGAGCAAGGTCGAGCCATTCATCTGCTGTTTCCCAACTTTAATAGTTTGAGTTGGTGATTCCGTTTCTGTTGCATGTAGGTCATCTCCAACTGTGGCTTCTGTCAGAGGCTGACCATTTAACGTTGAAAACTTAGCGTCTATAGTCACCCCATCAGGAAATAGCGTATCAATAGCAGTTGCAAACGCTTGGAAATCTACCAGAGCATAGTACTTAATGTCCAAATCAAAGTTGTCTTTTAGAACCTTGCGGACCATTTCTGCCCCTTTTCGCCCTTCTTGTTCCCCGAGTTCATAGGCAACATTTAGTTTATTATCTGTTTGTTTCTTGCCATTCACAATCTGGCTGTAGCCATCAATATAGACTAGGTTGTCACGCATGAAGCTGACTAGCTTGATTTTCTTATCCGAACCACTAACATTCAATACCATAATCGTGTCTGTGCGAGTTTCTGCACTATTTTGACCAATACGGCCATCTGTCCCCATGATTAGGATATTCACCCCGTCTTTGGTATCTTGACCATTAAAGACCTCTACTTGTGCCGCTTTTGCATCAGCTGGCTTATTGCTAGTAGTTGCCGACTGGAAACCTCGAAGGAACATAATAATCATGCCCGCAGCCACACAGGTTACCAACAGTAAAAGCCAAATTAGAAGTCGTTTGAAAAATTTTCTTGGTTTCTTCTTTTTCACTTTTGGAAGAGAGGGAAATTTCTGATGTCTATTCGAGCGACTTTGATTGGAATACTGTGGAATCCCAATGTCCTTCCCTAGATTTTTTTCCCTTTCAACTTCATTAGAGGGAAATCCACCGTCCATTTTTCTTTTTAAATAGTCAAATTCTCTCTTTTCTCTGTCATTTAGGTAATGAATATTCTTAAAAAGGTAGTCATAGCGTAACTGCTCATGATGACTTAAAGGGCTTTCTTTGCTCATAGGCTCTCCTTTCCTAAATCTCTAATGGTGAAAATAGGGTAGGTTCCCAATATCTTGTACTGGATCCCAATTGTTTCGAGTTCTTGTCTGGCAAAATGAACCAGCTCTTTGGCACTATAATCCACATCAATAATGAAAAAATATTCTCCCAAGGCTGTTTTAAGGGGACGACTTTCAATCTTGGTTAAGTCAATCCCTCTCCAAGCAAAGGTTGAAAGAGCCTTGTAGAGGGCACCGGGAAGATTGTCCGGTAAGGTTAAGGCTAGACTCATTTTTTCATTTTGTGATTGTAGAGGGATAGTGGGAATCTCGGACCCTAAAACCCAAAAACGAGTGAAATTGGCTTCCATTTCTTGGATATCTTCTGCTATCAACTCCAAACCATACTCGGCAGCTGAGTTTCTAGGGGCAATAGCTGCAAAAGGCTGGTCTGGGTGTTCAGCAATGAAGCGGGCTGCATAGGCTGTGCTTGCCGTCACTTCAAGCTGGGCTTCTGGGTAATGCTCATCTATGAATTTCTTTCCTTGAGCCAGAGCTTGAGGGTGGGAAAAGATTTTCTCAATTTTTGACTGACCAGGAACTGTCATCAGTTGCTGATGAATGGGTTGTACTATTTCTGCAACTGCTTGGATGCGAGCCTGGTGAAAAAGATAATCCAAGCTTTCATGAACACTACCTTCGATAGAATTTTCAACTGGCACCACAGAATAATCCACCAAGCCTTGCTCATAAGCCTTGATAACATCTGTGATATTGGCAAAAGCCTGCAATTCCTCTTTGGGAAAGGCTGTCTGCACAACATGATGCGAAAAAGATCCCTTGGGACCTAGATAGGCAATTTTCATCTCAGTTCCTCTATAATTTCCTCTGGGCTTAGCTTGGTCACATCCAGAACCCGACTGGCTACTTCCTCATACCAAGTCTGTCTTTCTTGGAAAATACTGGCTAATTCTTTCTTGCTTTTGTTAAGAAAGAGCGGGCGCTGATTGCCCTTATCAGTTGCGATACGTTGGTAGAGGGTTTCAAAATCTGCTTTTAGATAAATGTTATCAGGATTGGTCTTGAGCAAGTCACGATTTCGCTGAGAAATGACAACCCCTCCGCCAGTTGACACAACGTGATCCGTTTTTAGTAAGTCAGCCAGCACTTCTGACTCTACTTGACGAAAGGCCTCTTCTCCATTTTCAGCGAAAAAATCCGCAATGGACATTCCTAAGCCTTCCTCGATTAAGGCATCCATATCTAGGTAGTCTGGATCCAAACGTCTAGCGATTGTGGATTTTCCAGCTCCCATAAATCCAAGTAATACCTTAGCCATGAATCAAGCTCTCCAAATCATCAAAGAAGCTAGGATAGCTGGTATTGATGGCTTCTGCACGGTCAAGCTCGACTTCTCCATCTGCAACCAAGAGGGCTGCGATGGCTGTCATCATTCCGATACGATGGTCACCAAACGTATTGACTCTAGCGCCATGAAGGTTTGATTTCCCTTTGATAATCATCCCGTCTGCTGTAGGAGTGATATCCGCCCCCATGCTATTTAAAGCATCTGCCACCACCTGAATGCGGTCAGTTTCCTTGACCTTGAGTTCCTCAGCATCCTTAATGACCGTTACACCTTGCGCTTGGGTCGCTAGAAGGGCAATAATAGGTAATTCATCAATCAAGCGTGGAATCAAGTCTCCACCAATTTCTGTCCCTTTCAGATTTGAAGTTTCAACCGTCAGAGTTGCAGATTTTGCGACAGGATCGATCTCAGTTATTTCCAATTTCCCACCCATGGCCCGAATGACATCAATAATACCAGTACGCGTTTCATTGATGCCCACATTCTGCAGCACCACACGAGAATCTGGCACAATCAAACCAGCGACCAACCAAAAGGCGGCACTAGAAATATCTCCTGGAACAACTACCTTTTGTCCGGTCAGTTTTTGTGGCCCTTGAACTGTGATTTTCTTGCCATCCACACTTAAATAGCCACCAAATTGTTGCAACATATCTTCGGTGTGGTTACGAGTACACTCTTTTTCAATAATAACAGACTCCCCCTGAGCCTGCAAGGCTGCAAACATCAAGGCAGACTTGACCTGAGCAGAGGCGATTGGCAACTCATAGTGAATTGGTGTTAGATTTTTTGTTCCTTTGAGGCGAAGAGGAGGCAGGTCTCGCTCAGTTTGTCCCGAAATGCTGACGCCCATTTTTTTCAATGGAATCGTCACACGATCCATAGGACGTTTAGAAAGACTATCATCTCCAAACATCTCTGCTTCGAAGTCTGCACCAGCAAGGACACCTGAAATCAGGCGAATCGAGGTGCCAGAATTCCCCATATCCAAGGCGTTCTGCGGAGCTTTTAAGCCATCCATGCCTACACCTTGAATGGTAATAACCCCATCTTTGTCCTCAATTTTAACACCAAGGTCACAAAAAACCTGCATGGTTGAGAGCACATCCTCTCCACGCAGAATATCATAAACCTTAGTCTCGCCCTCAGCCAAACTTCCAAAAATAATCGAACGGTGGCTGATAGACTTGTCACCTGGTACCCGGATACTGCCATGTAAGTGGCGAATGTTTGTTTTTAGTTTCATAGTTGACCTCATACTTGCAATACTTTTCTTATTTTATCACAAAAAAGCCAGAAATTCCTGAAATTTCTGGCTTTTATACAGATAAAATACTATTTCAATAATTCTGAAACAGGTTCAAAGACAATTTTTTCAATGTCTGAAAGGTAAATAGACAATTGTTGCTGTTTAGCAAAGAAGTCCGACAAGAGGACATTCCCTTGAATGAGATTACTGAAAGTTTGCATTTTTTCTTGGAAAGAGGCATCTGGCATTTGTCCAGTTTGCGCCATGACTTGGATTTCTTGCTGGAAGGCAAGGTAATCTGCAAAAATCTTGCTGGCTTCCGTATCAGCTTGGATGGCATCTTTAGCTGCTTTGACAGCCTTGTATTCTGGTAATTCGCGTAATCCACGACTAAGTTCATTTGCACTATCGTAAATATTTGACATGATTTTCTCCTTATTTGATGACGACTGTGTAGTCCGTATTCTCTGTAATTAAGCGCTCAGCTCGTTCTAAATCTTGAGCATTTTTAAAGGAAATTTGTAGAATCCCGTGAACATCCTCACGGTTTTCTTCGTTGATGTGGATATTAACCAAAGAAGTCCCACGTAGCAATTCCAAAATCCGCAAGATAACATCTTCTTCATCGGGAACATCGACATAGAGGTCATAAGAACTGTCCACGCCTCCACGTTTATGGATTTCCATAGCCTGACGTTGCTCACGTGCTTGGTTGAAAAAGTTCCAAATCTGCTCTTCTTCCCCCTTGCTAATAGCCTGACCAATCTCATCTAAGCGGTTCTTGAAATCCTCAATCCGCTCTAGGATGGTCTCGCGATTGGACAAGAGAATGGAAGTCCACATACCTGGTTCACTCTCTGCAATCCGGGTCATATCTCGAAAACCACCCGCCGCAAAGCGCCTTGTCATCTCATGTTCTTGAGCATAAACAGCTGTTTGCTCCATGAGACCTGATGCCAAGATATGGGGAAAATGGCTAATCTGTGAAGTTACACGATCGTGCTCCTTGGCATCAATTTCAATGAAACGAGCATGGAGACCAGAAAGTAGGTCCTTCATTTCCTCAAGCGTGTCTGAACTAGTCAAACTAGATGGAGTAAAGATATAGTAGGCATTTTCAAAGAGATTAACATCGGCAGAGGCAGCTCCTGTCTTGTGGCTACCAGCCATAGGATGAGCCCCGACAAAGCGAATAGACTTGCCAGTCAAATACTTCTCCGCTGCTTCCACAATGGCTGACTTGGTTGAGCCCGCATCCGAGATAATGACGCCTTCTTTCAAATCTAAATCTGCCAGTTCCTGAATAAAAGCAATGGTCTGCTTGATCGGCAAGGTCAGGATGATGACATCTGCCAGAGGAGCAAAACTGGCAAAATCATCCGTCGCACGGTCAATTATCCCCCGCTCCAAGGCAATATCTCTAGAAGCCTGACTGCGATTATAACCTAGAATTTCATAATCAGGATGATCACGCTTGATACCTAGGGCCATAGAAGCTCCAATCAATCCAAGACCTGCTATATAGACTGTTTTTGCCATAGGAACTCCTTAATAGTTCTTTGTATACTCACGGTGTTTGGCTGCCGCTTCTTTTAATTCCTCTAGGTTGTCCGATGAGAATTTTTCAAGAATTTCCTGCGCTAGAACTGTTGCCACAACGGCTTCCATGACCACACCTGCTGCTGGAAGAGCGGTTGGATCACTTCTCTCCACGGTTGCCTTGTAAGGTTCGTGGGTTTCGATATCCACACTCATAAGTGGTTTATAAAGAGTTGGAATGGGTTTCATGACACCACGGACAACGATTGGCTGACCATTGGTCATGCCTCCTTCAAAACCACCTAGATTATTGGTACGACGGGTATAGCCGTCTTCTTTAGACCAGAGAATTTCATCCATAACTTGGCTGCCTTTTCGGTAACCAGCTTCAAATCCAAGACCAAATTCCACCCCTTTAAAGGCATTGATAGAGACAACTGCCTGAGCCAATCGCGCATCCAATTTTCTGTCCCATTGAACATAGGATCCAAGGCCAACTGGAACACCTCCGACGACTGTCTCCACAACTCCACCGATGGTATCACCATCACGCTTGATTTGATCAATATAGTCCTTGATTTCCTGTTCCCGTTCTTGATTAACAATAGAAACTTCAGACTGGGCAGCTCGTTCCTTAATCTCCGCAACAGTCAGATTTTCAGGTACATCGATTTCCTTACCACCAAAGACCACGACATGATTAGCAATCTCCATATCCAGCTCAGCCAAGAGACGTTTGGCTACTGCTCCCACTGCTACTCGCATGGTTGTTTCACGAGCTGATGAACGCTCCAAGGAATTTCGCAAGTCATCAAAACGATACTTGATACCCCCTACCAAGTCGGCGTGGCCTGGGCGAGGATGGGTAATTTTTCGTTTGCTTTTAAGACGGTCTTCAATGTCCTCAGCAGACATGATGTCTAGCCATTTTTGGTGATCTTTGTTGATGACATCCATGGTAATGGGAGCTCCTGTCGTCTTCCCGTGGCGAACGCCCGATGTAAAGACAACCTGGTCGCTCTCAATCTTCATACGACCACCACGACCGTAGCCACCCTGACGGCGTTTAAGGTCCTCATTAATATCCTCTGCTGTCAAAGGAAGTCCAGCTGGAATTCCCTCGATAATTGTCGTCAGACGCGGACCGTGTGATTCTCCTGCGGTTAAATATCTCATACGTTCTCCTTATTTTACCAAGTAGTCTCTCATCTCTTCCAGAGAAACTGGGTGAATGGTCGCTGAACCAAGCTCTGGCACCAAGACCAATTTCAAGGTGTTCCCACGCGCTTTCTTGTCATGAGTCAAAGTCTGATAAAGCTTGTCAACATCCCAGTTTTCATAGTCAACAGGTAAGCCAAACTTCCGGCACATCTCTGTAATGGACTGGGTTATTCCTTCTGGCATGAGGCCTTTTTCCTCAGCAACCTTGGAAATCTGCACCATGCCTATGGCCACAGCCTCACCATGCATGACCTTGCCATAACCGGCAGTCGCTTCAATAGCATGGCCAATAGTGTGACCAAAATTGAGGTAAAGGCGAACACCATTATCCAACTCATCCTCAACTACCATCTTGCGCTTAACCTGACAAGAATGTTCAATCAAAGTCTCTGCATGTTCCAGTATACTCTCAACAGAACCATCCAGCTCCGTTAAGAGAGCCCAAAGTTCTGGATCCTCGATCAAGCCATACTTGATGACCTCACCCATCCCTTCAATCAGCTCTCTTTTTCCAAGCGTTTCTAGGACAAGCGGGTCAATCAGAACCCCATCTGGTTGGGCAAAAGTCCCCACCATATTCTTAGCAAAAGGAGTATTAACACCCGTCTTTCCACCGATAGAAGAATCCACCTGGGCTGTCAAACTAGTCGGAATCTGAACAAAGTGAATGCCCCGCATATAGGTAGAGGCTACGAAACCAGCCAGGTCCCCAACGACACCACCACCTAGAGCCACGATTCCATCGCTACGAGTCAAACCTTGCTTAACTAGAAATTCATAGACCTTCTGAACAGTGGTTAAATTTTTTCGTTCTTCGCCTTCTAAAAAGTCAAAAACAGCTACCTGAAAACCAGCATCTTCTAGGCTGAGTTTAACCTTCTCTGCATAGAGAGAGGCTACATGGTTGTCGGTTACGATAACCACTTTTTGAGGTTGCCAGAGTTCTCGCAACCATTGACCAGCCTGAGCTAGACAACCTTTTTCAATCTGAATATCATAAGGATGATGTAGAATATCGATTCTGATTTTCATAGGAGGGTCTCCTTTTTTATTGGTATTTTTCTGTTAAGGACTGCCAAATCTGATCTGGCGGCATTTCTTTACCTGTCCACAGTTGAAAAGCTTCAGCAGCTTGATAGAGCAACATTCCCAGACCATTGACGGCTGGATTGCTCTGACTTCTAGCCCATTTCAAAAATGGCGTCTCAAAAGGTTGGTAAATGATATCTGCGACCAGGAGAGCCTCTGGCAAATTGATACTTTCAGGAACTGGCGACGACTGACCATCCATGCCCACACTGGTAGCATTGACTAATAAGTCCGACTCGGCAATCCTTGCTTGCAGTTTAGAAACATCTTCTAAAGCATACAAGTCCACTTTAAAGCCTGTTTGCTTCTGTAACTTGTCCAGATAAGGTCTTGTTTTTTCCATGGAAACTGAACGAACAAAGACTGAAATCTGACTGGCGCCATCCAAAATAGCCTGAGCCAAAATGGACTTAGCCGCACCACCTGCTCCCAGAATGGTCATTTTCTTATCCGAGATTGCAAAAGAAGGCAAGCTCTTAAAAAATCCCTTGCCATCTGTATTATATCCAATTAACGTTCCGTCTTGATTAACAACTGTGTTGACCGCCCCAATCAAACGAGCCTCATCACTCAACTCATCCAGATAAGGAATCACTTGCTCCTTGTAAGGCATGGAGAGATTGATCCCAAACATCTGGTAACGGCGAATATTGGCGACTGTTTCTGCCAGATCACCCGCTTCAATCTCCCAAGCTACATAGACACCATTGGTAGCTGTCGCCTCAAAGGCCTTATTATGGATGAAGGGTGAAATAGAGTGTTTGATGGGATTTGCAACAACAGCTGCCATACGTGTATAGCCATCAAGCCTCATCCAAAATCTCCCTGATTTTTTTCATACTTGATAGAGAAATCTGACCCGGTGCACTGGCCGCATCCATACTAGCAAAAGACCAGCTGGAACCTGTCACATCTGAAGTGATACGCGAAACCTTACCAATTTTCCCCATGGAAATAGTCACGTACTCTTGCTCAGGATTGAGTGTCTTGAAACCTCGCGTATAGTTCATCAGATCCAAAACATCCTGAGCTGTATTTGCCATTACCGATACCTTCACTACTTTTGGAGTCAAGCTGGTCAATTCAGACAAGATTTCCATCATGTTTTCAGGTGTTTCTTGGAAATTGTGATAACTCAAGACCAGATTTGGAAAATCCAACATTTCCTCAAAAACATCCTTGTAGCTGTAGTACTCAAAATCCACATAATCCGGCTGATAGAGTTGGGTGACTTCTTTGATGATTTGAACATACTCTTCAGAAGAAAGTTCGATTTCTCCTCCCTCAGCGCGAGTTCGAAGGGTAAAGACCAGTTCGCGTCCTGCAAATTTTTCAAAGATAGCAGGTGCTACCTGTAAAATAGCGTCCTTTGCAAGAAAGTCCGCACGCCACTCAATGATATCAGCATCTTCATACCGTGTGGCATCCAGCTCTTGCGCTTCTTCTAAACTTCTTGGCATCACTGAAACGATTAATTTCATCTACTAACCTTCATACTAATCACCTTGAGGTAATTACTGCTTTCATCTTTTTTATTATAGGCAAAGTCTGCTGGAAGTCCGTATTTATTCAAGACTTGATACCTTCTTCCTGCAAAACCTTTATCAATTTGTTCTGTAAATTTCTGGCGGGAAACATTGGCAGCATTAGTACTAGCAATGATAATCCCTCCCGGATTTAAAATCTCTAGGCTCTGGGAAATCAACTTGTGATAATCCTTCGCCACAGAAAATGTTTGTTTTTTATTACGGGCAAAGCTCGGCGGATCAAGAACAATCACATCATAGGTCAAGCCTTTTCTCTTTGCATACTTAAAGTACTCAAAGACATCCATGACGATAAAACGATGATTGTCCGTGCTGAGTCCATTTGCCTGAAAATGTGCCTCTGACAACTCTCTGGACCGTTTGGCCAAGTCGACAGAAGTCGTCTCATTCGCGCCTCCCATAGCTGCAGCAACTGAAAAGGCAGCCGTGTAGGAAAACATATTGAGCAAGGATTTACCCATGGCTAGACCATCCACCAAACTCCCACGAACCTCATGTTGGTCCAGAAAAATACCTGTCATCAAGCCATCATTCATAAAGACTTGATAGAGCACGCCATTCTCAAGAACAGTAAAATAGTCTGGCGCTTCCTCACCATAAACATGGGCAGACTCGTAATCTAGACCTTTAAAACGAATCTTTTCATAAGCCCCCAAGACCTCAGGAAAAACTTCCTTAAAAGCCTTTATGATCAGCTCACGAATCTGATAAACATAGGAGTTGTACCAAGAAAAGACAGCATAATCTCCATAGAGATCAACAGTCAGACCACCAAAACCATCCCCCTCTTGGTTAAAAAGGCGAAAGGCAGTAGTCAAGTCATCTTGATAATAAGGCTTTCTAGCTTCCTTGGCCTTACGAAACAGGATTTCAAAAAAGGTTTGATTGAAAAGAACCTTTTCCTTGCTGACCAACCAGCCTATTCCCTTGTTCTGCTGAGAAAGATAGGCGCTCCCTAAAAACTTTCCGTCTTGACTAAGAACTTCTACTGCCTGATCCGTCAGTTCAATATCTCTTAAATCACTTGCTTCCAAAAGAACTAGACCCTTAGCTAGCTTTTTTTCAACACGTTTGCTGACCCTAATTCTATTCATAGCTACTATTATAGCAAATTTTATGACAATTCTCAAAAAAGAAACCGTTTAACCATATGTACTTTAGTTTACTGAGTGTCATTTTTGTTCAAATAAGTTTATTCAATTTACTTTTTCACCAAAACATCCTTTCCCTTGTAATGGAAGGAGAGTTTCCACGCGCTAAAAATAGACAAAATCATAAATGAGTATAGAATCTTGCGCAAACGTTTGCCTAGTTCTAAACTTTATGGTAGAATAAAACACAACATTGATAAGCAAGAGGAAAAACAATGCAAAATCAGACACTTATGCAATACTTTGAGTGGTATCTGCCTCACGACGGCCAACACTGGACGAGATTGGCAGATGACGCAGAACACCTAGCAAATCTTGGTATCAGTCATGTCTGGATGCCACCTGCCTTCAAGGCAACCAACGAAAAAGATGTAGGCTATGGCGTTTATGATCTTTTTGACCTAGGTGAATTTAACCAAAAAGGGACTGTCCGCACCAAGTATGGGTTTAAAGAAGATTATCTTCAAGCCATTCAAGCCCTAAAGGTAAAGGGAATTCAACCTATGGCGGATGTAGTCCTCAATCACAAGGCTGCTGCTGATCACATGGAAGCCTTTCAGGTTATTGAAGTGGACCCTGAGGATCGGACCCTTCAACTAAGCGAGCCCTTTACTATCAATGGCTGGACTCACTTCACCTTCGATGGTCGCCAAGACACCTACAATGACTTCCACTGGCACTGGTACCACTTCACAGGTACGGACTACGATGCCAAACGCCGCAAGTCTGGTATTTACCTGATCCAAGGAGACAACAAGGGTTGGGCCAACGAGGAATTGGTCGATAACGAAAACGGTAACTACGACTACCTCATGTATGCTGACCTAGACTTTAAGCATCCTGAAGTCATCCAAAACATCTATGACTGGGCTGACTGGTTTATGGAAACGACGGGTGTAGCTGGTTTCCGCTTGGATGCCGTTAAGCACATCGACTCCTTCTTTATGAGGAATTTTATCCGTGATATGAAGGAGAAATACGGCGAGGATTTCTATGTTTTTGCTGAATTTTGGAATCCAGATAAAGAAGCCAATCTAGACTATCTCGAGAAAACAGAAGAACGTTTTGACCTTGTCGATGTTCGCCTCCACCAAAACCTCTTTGAAGCTAGTCAGGCTGGAGCAAGCTACGACCTTCGTACTATCTTTACTGATAGCTTGGTTGAACTCAAGCCTGACAAGGCTGTAACCTTTGTCGACAACCACGATACCCAAAGAGGTCAAGCCCTTGAGTCTACTGTTGAAGAATGGTTCAAACCAGCAGCCTATGCCCTCATTCTATTACGTCAAGATGGGCTTCCATGTGTTTTTTACGGAGACTACTACGGTATCTCAGGAAAATACGCCCAACAAGATTTCAAAGAAGTTCTTGATCGTCTCCTAGCCATCCGAAAAGACAGGGCCTATGGAGAGCAAACAGACTACTTTGACGATGCCAACTGTGTCGGTTGGGTTCGTTCAGGTGCTGAACATCAATCCCCAATCGCTGTTCTTATCTCAAATGATCAAGAAAACAGCAAGTCTATGTTTGTCGGGCAAGAATGGGCTGACCAAACCTTTGTTGATCTCCTTGAAAATCATCCAGCACAAGTTACGATCAATGCTGAAGGTTATGGAGAATTTCCAGTAGCAGCAGGTTCAGTCAGTGTCTGGGCAGCAAAATAAACCTATCCGTTACAAGCCAAATCCGACTGGATTTGGCTTTTTTTGTATGCACAAAAAGACCTACCCAAATGGATAGATCTTTACTTGATTACAATTTACCAGCTACTGCATCCAAGAGTTCTTGGATTTTAGCTTGGTTGCTTCCTCCTGCCATGGCCATGTCTGGTTTACCACCACCACGTCCATCGACGATTGGTGCCAATTCTTTGATCACATTACCTGCATGCACATCTTTTGTCTTGCTAGCTACAAGAACGTTCACCTTGTCACCGATAGCGGCAACTAGGACAAGCACATCAGAGTAGTCTTTTTGTTTCCAGTTATCCGCAAAGGTACGAAGGGCACCTGCATCTGATACAGAAACTTGGCTTGCAATGTAACGGTGTCCGTTGACTTCCTTCACATCCTTGAAGACATCGCCAGCAGCTGCGGCTGCGGCTTTTTCCTTCAACTCTGCATTTTCTTTTTGCAATTGACGGAGTTGCTCTTGAAGTCCTTCAACCTTGTGAGGCACTTCCTTGAGTTGAGGTGCTTTCAAGGTTGCTGCGACGGCTTTCAGAGCGTCTTCTTGTTCGCGGTAGGCTTCAAATGCTTCCTTACCAGTCACTGCCAAGATACGGCGAGTTCCTGAGCCGATCCCTTCTTCTTTAACAATCTTGAAGAGACCAATCTCAGAAGTGTTGCCCACATGAGTACCACCACAGAGTTCCACAGAGTACTTACCAATCTTCACAACTCGGACTTCTTTGCCATACTTCTCACCAAAGAGGGCCATAGCTCCCATTCTTTTGGCTTTGTCAATATCTGTCTCAACTGTTTTCACTGCAATGGATTCCCAGATTTTCTCATTGACTTGTTGTTCAATCGCACGCAATTCTTCAGAAGTCACTGCTTGGAAGTGGGTGAAGTCAAAGCGGAGGAATTCTACTTCGTTCAGAGATCCTGCTTGTGTCGCATGGTGGCCAAGGATATTGTGAAGAGCCGCATGGAGCAAGTGAGTTGCTGTGTGATTCTTCATGACACGGTGACGACGATTTTTATCAATACTGAGTTTATAGTTTTTGTCCAAAGAAAGAGGTGCAAGAACTTCAACCGTATGCAATGGCTGTCCGTTTGGTGCTTTTTGAACATCTGTAACTTTGGCTACAAGTTTTCCTTCGGAATTATGGATTTTACCATGGTCAGCAACCTGTCCACCCATTTCAGCGTAGAATGGCGTTTCTGAAAATATGAGGAAGGCAGTGCCTTCTGATACAGCTTTTACCTCAACATTGTCAGCTACGATAGCTACAAGTCTACTACCTAGTTTTTCTTTTTTATAATTAAAGCGACTTTCCACTGTAATGTTTTGAAGGGTTTCATTTTGCATCCCCATAGATCCGCCTTTGACAGCAGATGCACGCGCACGTTCTTGCTGTTCTTTCATGGCTGCTTCAAAACCATCGCGGTCTACTGTCATACCAGCTTCTTCAGCGATTTCTTCTGTCAATTCAACTGGGAATCCATAAGTGTCATAGAGTTTGAAGACATCTTGCCCAGCGATAACAGATTGGCCTTTCGCTTTCAAATCAACTACAATGGTTTCTGCAAAGTGTTGACCTGAGTGAAGAGTACGGGCAAATGACTCTTCCTCGCTCTTCACGATTTTCTCGATAAAGTCACGTTTTTCAAGCACTTCTGGGTAGTAGCTTTCCATGATTTTTCCAACAGTTGGAACGAGTTTGTAAAGGAAAGGCTCGTTGATACCCAATTTTTGACCGTGCATAGAAGCACGACGGAGCAAACGACGAAGAACATAACCACGACCTTCGTTTCCTGGAAGGGCACCATCACCGATGGCAAATGAAAGAGAACGAATATGGTCTGCGATGACCTTAAAGCTCATGTTATCGCCATCTTGGTCGTAGACCTTACCTGACAATTTCTCAACTTCACGGATAATCGGCATGAAGAGGTCAGTTTCAAAGTTAGTCTTAGCCCCTTGGATAACCGCCACCAAACGCTCCAAACCAGCGCCCGTATCAATGTTCTTGTGTGGCAATTCCTTGTACTCGCTACGAGGAACAGCAGGGTCTGCGTTAAATTGTGACAAAACGATGTTCCAGATTTCGATGTAACGGTCGTTTTCGATATCTTCTGCAAGCAGGCGAATACCGATATTTTCTGGGTCAAAGGCTTCTCCACGATCAAAGAAAATCTCTGTATCTGGTCCAGAAGGTCCAGCACCGATTTCCCAGAAGTTGTCTTCGATTGGGATCAAGTGGCTTGGGTCCACTCCTACTTCAATCCAGCGGTTGTAAGAATCTTTATCGTCTGGATAGTAGGTCATGTACAGTTTATCAGCTGGAAAATCAAACCATTCTGGGCTTGTCAAAAGTTCATAAGCCCAAGTGATGGCTTCATCGCGGAAGTAATCCCCGATAGAGAAGTTCCCCAACATTTCAAACATAGTATGGTGACGCGCAGTTTTCCCTACGTTTTCAATATCGTTAGTACGGATAGCTTTTTGCGCATTGGTGATACGTGGATTTTCAGGGATAATAGTCCCGTCAAAGTATTTCTTAAGGGTTGCTACACCAGAGTTAATCCACAAAAGAGTTGGGTCGTTTACTGGAACCAAGCTGACTGATGGTTCGACAGAGTGGCCTTTGGTCGCCCAGAAATCAAGCCACATTTGGCGAACTTGAGCACTAGATAGTTGTTTCATAATATCTCCTTATTACTTGTTTAATTTGATTGGCTTTCCAGCATCTCCACATAGTCAATCGCGACACAGAGGGAAATGACTAGGTCTGCATAAGAGTCTTCATAGACGGTTACGGTGTAAGTTGAGGTCAAATGGAAAATCTCTTTCCGAATCTCGGCAATCACTTGGTCGCGGTCATCCAACAATTTGAAATTCAAATCCCAGATATTGCCCTCGATACGAAGCCCCAGATTGTCAAACTCATACTTATCTCGAAAGAAAGTCAACTTCTTACGAATAACGAAATTGGAACCGTTTCGTAGCTGAATAGTAAAGCGAGGAAGCAAGGTGAAAAATTCTTTACTGATTTCACTGACCTGCTCACCATAGGCGTCATAGATGGTAAAGGTCTTAGGAATTTGGAAGAAAGAGCCCTCCACCTGATAGTTCACTACTCCTCTGTCATCCTTTATATCAAAACGTTCGCCCCCAAGACGAAACTTTTGTTTCACGAGAAATGTCTTCATAAACACCTCCAAAAATCAAAAGACAAGTCCATATCACGAAGGGCGAAAAACCGCGGTACCACCTTCATTCAATGAACTTGTCATTCTCTTATTCTTATGCAATTGTATGATTGAGTAGCATGACTTCCTAGCTTAGATGGCTCGCAGCACCGCCATTTCTCTGGACTAAGATAACTGAAAATCAATTCTCAACTTTCTTATTATATCGTTTTTTTAAGCTTGCGTCAACTGGGAAAGCCGACAATAAACCATCACTCCTACTTCCGATACATTTTAAACTGTAGGAAGAGGTCGCTGTATTTTCCTGTCCATTTATGGTCAAATTTCTCATAAACTTCTAGGTGTTTCATGGTATCAGCGTCAGGATAGAAGGATTTGTCCTCACGAGTCTCCTCTGGGAGCATTTCCTTTGCTGGTAGGTTTGGTGTTGAGTAGCCTACATACTCCGCATTTTTCAGAGCATTTTCGGGTTTCAACATAAAGTTGATAAAGGCGTAAGCCGCATCTTGGTTTTTCACGGTTTTGGGAATGACCATATTGTCAAACCAAAGGTTGCTGGCCTCTGTCGGAACGACATACTTGAGATTAGGATTTTTCTCCAACATCTGGCTAGCTTCCCCAGAGAAGGTCACGCCGATAGCCGCATTGTTCTGAATCATGTAGCCCTTCATCTCGTCAGCCACGATGGCCTTGATATTTGGAGTCAGTTTGTAGAGCTTATCTACTGTCTCTTCCAACTGCTGAGGATCCTTTGAGTTGAGGCTGTAACCAAGTGAGTTAAGCCCGAGTCCCAGCACCTCACGCGCCCCATCAAAGAGCATGATGGAATCCTTGTACTCTGGTTTCCAGAGGTCATCCCAATGCTCAGGAGCCTCGTCTACCATGGTTTCATTGTAGACGATTCCCAAGGTTCCCCAGAAATAAGGAATGGAGAATTTATTGCCCGGGTCAAAAGACTGGTTGAGAAACTCTGGTCCAATATTTTCGATTCCTTCAATCTTTGAATAATCGAGTGGTACCAAGAGGTCTTCGTCCTTCATCTTGTTGATCATGTATTCACTAGGAATAGCAATATCGTAAGTCGTTCCACCCTGCTTGATTTTGGTATACATGGCTTCGTTGGAGTCAAAAGTCTCGTACTGTACTTGGATTCCTGTTTCTTCTGTAAATTGCTCCAAGAGTTCGGGATCGATATAGTCTCCCCAGTTGTAGATAACCAGTTTTTGACTATCTCGGCTATTGATTTTACTGTCTAGATGAGTCGCAATTCCCCACAAGACAAGGATAATCGCTACAATTCCTGCTAAAAATGAATAGAGTTTTTTCATGCTTGCTCCTCCTTCTCACGTGAGATGAAGTAATATCCTACAACTAGGATAATACTAAAGAGAAAGACAAGGGCAGACAGGGCATTGATTTCTAGCGAAATCCCCTTACGAGCACGAGAGTAAATCTCAACTGACAGGGTTGAAAAGCCATTTCCTGTTACAAAGAAGGTCACGGCAAAGTCATCTAGCGAATAGGTGAAGGCCATGAAATAACCTGCAATGATAGATGGAGTCAGATAAGGGAGCATGATTTCCTTAAACATCTGAAATTGACTGGCTCCCAAGTCATAAGCCGCATGGATCATGTCATCATTCATTTCCTTAAGGCGAGGCAAGACCATCAGGACCACGATAGGAATCGAGAAGGCCACGTGACTAGATAGAACCGTCAAAAATCCAAGTGAAAACTTAAGCTGGGTAAAGAGAATCAAGAAGCTGGCACCAATCATAACGTCAGGCGCAACCATGAGGATATTATTGAGTGATAAAAAGGCTTCTTGGTATTTCTTACGAGACTGATAGATGTAAATAGCACCGAAAGTCCCGATAATGGTTGCTATCAAGGCTGACAGAAAGGCCAAGAAAAAGGTTTGGGTGAGGATCAACATGAGACGACCATCACCAAACATAGTTTTAAAATGGCTCAAACTAAAGCCGGTAAAACTGTTCATATCATCCCCTGCATTAAAGGCATAGCCAATCAAATAAAAAATTGGCAAATAAAGGATGATAAAGACGAAGGTTAGGTAAAGGTTCGATAATTTTTTCATCGTTCTCTCCTTTCCTTGGTCACCCACATGGTGATGAACATAGTCAGGATGAGAATCACACCGATGGTTGAACCCATACCGTAGTTGTCATTGGTTAGGAAGTTCTGCTCAATGGCCGTTCCCAGCGTGATAACGCGGTTCCCACCAATCAAACGAGTCAGCATGAAAAGACTCAAACTTGGGATAAAGACAGACTGAACCCCACTTCTTACACCGTTCATAGACAGAGGGAAGATGACATGGCGGAAGGTCTCCCACTTGGTCGCACCGAGGTCATAACTGGCATTGATAAGATTGTTATCCATATCATCCAAGACATTAAAAATCGGCAAAATCATAAAGGGAAGCTCGATGTAGCTTGCGACAAAGATAAATGAGAAATCCGTAAAGAGCAACTGCTGTGAACCGATTCCGATAAATTCCAAGAATTGGTTAATAGAGCCATCTTGACCAAAAATCCCGATAAAGGCATAGGCCTTGAGGAGCAGGTTAATCCATGTCGGTAGGATAATCAGCATGAGCCAGAGTTGACGGTGCTTGAGGCGGGTCAAAAAGAGTGCTGTTGGATAGCTGATAAGAAGGGTCACCATGGTCACAATTCCCGCATAGAGCACAGAGTTGAAGCTCATTTTGAGATAGGTCAAATTTTGTGATGCAAAGTAGGATTTATAGTTTTCTAAACTAAACTGCCCTTCGATGTTGAAAAAGGATTGTCCAAAAATCAAGACTAAGGGTGCGAGGACGAAGAGGGCGATCCAAAGCATATAGGGCACTACAAAGAGTTTAGAGGTTGTTTTCTTCATCTCTTTCCTCCTCGATCGCGTTAATCAGACCTGCTTCTTGCTCTTCGATTTCTACGTACTCCTCGATACGAGCATCGAATTCTTCTTCGGTTTCGTTGAGACGCATGATGTGGATATCTTCTGGTTCAAAGTCCAGACCGATTTCCTCACCCACAATGGCCTTACGAGTCGAGTGGATCATCCATTCGTTTCCTAGTTCGTCATAGGCGATAATCTCATAGTGAACTCCACGGAAAAGCTGGGTATCAACCTTAACTTGGAGCTTGCCTTCCTCAGGAAGGGTAATGCGCAAGTCCTCTGGACGAATGACAACCTCAACAGGTTCATTTGGCTTCATCCCTCCATCGACCGCTTCAAAGCGTTTGCCATTGAACTCGACCAAGTAGTCCTCAATCATGGTTCCTGGCAAGATGTTGGACTCTCCGATAAAGGTGGCAACAAAGTGGTTGATTGGCTCATCGTAGATGTCCACAGGCGTTCCAGACTGAACAATCTCGCCATCATTCATAACGAAAATCCAGTCACTCATAGCAAGGGCTTCTTCCTGATCGTGAGTGACAAAGACAAAGGTAATGCCCAATCGTTGTTGCAGTTCACGCAGTTCGTACTGCATGTCTGTTCGCAATTTCAAGTCCAGCGCTGACAAGGGCTCATCCAGCAAGACCACACGGGGTTGGTTGATGATAGCACGGGCAATGGCTACACGCTGACGTTGTCCTCCAGAAAGTTTGCGAATGGAACGTTTTTCATAACCTTCCAACTGAACCATCTTGAGAACTTCCGCTACGCGCTGCTCAATTTCTTTCTTGTCAATTTTACGCAAGCGTAGCGGAAAGGCAACATTTTCAAACACATTCATATGTGGAAACAAGGCATAGGATTGGAAGACGGTATGGACATCTCGTTTATTAGTTGGGATGTCGTTGATCCGTACCCCATCCAGTAAAATATCCCCTGTCGTCGCATCCAGTAAACCTGCAATGATGTTCAGGATGGTTGACTTTCCTGAACCAGATGCGCCCAAAAGAGTGTAAAATTTCCCTTCTTCCAACTCAAAGTTGATGTCTTTGAGAACCTTGGTGTTGCTGTCTTCAAAAACTTTAGAGACGTTTTTGAATTCGATAATTGGTTTTTTCAATTGGCATAAATTCCTTCTTTTTCATAAATTAACAGATCAGGGCTCTGTCAGGCCGCTACTACCTCTTGCAGGGAGTAAAACCACCTGCATACATCTTCGCTACCGATAGGCTTTCACCCCCTTTCCATTGACATAGCAGCAGCTATTCTGGCGAAACCTTATTCCTTCTCACCCAAAATTCGAACTTCTCTCTCAAGAGTGACACCTGAATGTTCCTTTACCTTTTCGATAACAGATTGGATCAAGTCCTCGTAGTCTTTGGCTGTTCCGTCAGCAACATTGATCATGAAACCAGCATGCTTTTCAGATACTTCAACACCACCGATACGATAGCCTTTCAATCCAGCTTCTGAGATCAACTGACCTGCAAAATACCCCACTGGACGCTTAAAGACTGAACCACATGATGGGTATTCTAATGGTTGTTTGAGTTCACGTAGGTGCGTCAAGCGGTCCATTTCCTGCTTGATGACCTGGTGATTTCCTGGAGCTAGGGCAAATTTAGCCGACAAGACAATGGCCCCAGAATCCTGAATAGCTGAATGGCGGTAACCAAAAGCCAATTCCTTGGCAGATAAGGTCTCAATTTCCCCTTCCTTGGTCAAAACTTGACAAGATTGCAAGATATGAGCAACCTCTCCTCCATAGGCACCCGCATTCATAAAGACTGCTCCACCGATGCTTCCAGGGATGCCACAAGCAAACTCAAAACCAGTCAAACTATGACGGAGAGCGATTCGTGTTGTTTCGATCAAATTCGCTCCTGCTTCCGCTTCAATGGTATAGCCATCAACCGAAACATTATTAAGCTTATCGCACAAGATGACAAATCCACGAATTCCACCTTCACGAACGATGATATTGCTGGCATTTCCTAGCACCATCCAAGGAATATTCTCTTGATTGGCAAATTGAACGACACGCGCCATCTCATAGCGATTGCGTGGTAAAACTAGATAATCCGCTCGACCTCCTACCTTTGTATAGGTATAGGTCTTCAAGGGTTCCTTGAAACGAATATCGATTCCTTCTAGGATTTCAAGTATTTTTTCTTTTACTGACATGTCACTCATCCTTTTTCAAAATTCATTCCATTATACCATTTTTATAGACATTTGACGACCTCAAAATTACTATTGATAATTCAACTCTTGTTTTTCAAATGATGGATACAGATGTTGACGTGAATGGGAGACTATAGAAAAACACCCCAAGAGTTAGATGAATGATATCTAACTTTCAGGATGCTGTTTTAAAAAATTTTTTATATTGAATCTATCTACACTTGAAGCAATCAATAAGACCCTTCTAAAATCGAATGCCGAAATGGATGCTAATCGGATGGAGGATTTTTCCAGCTTTGGCGATAAAATTTAGGACTCACAGAGAAAAAATGCTTAAAAGCTTTTGAAAAGACTAGCTGATCCTGATAGCCGACTTCCAAGGTAATTTCTTTTATAGATAGATCAGTGTCAGTTAAGAGTGTTCTTGCCTTTAGCAGGCGTGTTTCAAGGAGAAATTGCTGAGGAGATTTATGGTAAAGTTTCTTAAACTGACGAAACAAGGTGCTACGACTGAGTCCGACCTGGGATGCCAAGTCTTGAATGGAGATGTCTTGTGCATACTGTTGTAGCAAAATTAGCGCAGCTTTTTCAACAGGGTGTTGAGTGACATTCAGAGGTATTTCTGCTGGAAATTCTTCCTGCAAGTAGTAAAGGAAGGTATAAATTTGCATCTGGTACCAGCTTTCTTTTTGCCTACTTTCTGCAGTTTTGTGACAGATATCTTGAATAATTTCCCTGCTTTGAAAATGACTATCAAAATGGCAAACAGACTCATAAAAAACTTGTGTGTTTTGGAGATAGTCGCTTAATTTGTCTCCAGAAAATCCCAGCCAGTAGGTTGTCCAAGGATCTTCTTGATTTGCCCAATAACGCACTTTTTGGCCTTTTCTTAGGATAAAACCATCATTTTTCTCCAAAGAATAGGTCTGCCCATCAACTTGCAGGTAGCCTTTCCCTTCACAAATCCAGTGGATGACAAAATCCTGAAAAACAGTATAGTCATAAAACGGAAAGCTAGAATAATCATCAATCCCACATTCTTCAAGGTAAAATTCCTTAGATGTTTCTTTAAAATAGTGCCATAGTTTCATAAATGCTTTCTCCTTGCAACATAAGTGCATATTTCTTCATCATGAACTCCTAGAAAAGGGACAAACTCTGGTTTATAATGAGGCAAGAAAGGAGAACAAATGAAAAAATCGTATCAATCTAGTATGGTAGGGCTCAACCTCAGTAATCAAATTGTTTCCATCACCATAACAGGTGACTTCATGATTCTTTTTATGAGTCAGATTTTAAGTTTTAGTGATTTGCAAAATAGCTGGCTTATCACAATGTTACCGATTATAGCCCTTGTCCGCATTCCCTTGTCTTATCTGATGCGGAGGAAAAATCTCCTTGACCTGATGCGATGGAGTATACTGTCTAAGCTGTGTTTGCTAGGGATATTAGTAGTGATTCCCTACGAAAGTGTGACTTTTTCTATCTATGCTCTTTTTCTGGTTCTATATCAGATAGCCGTGGAGCTGGGCTTTGGTCTGGCTTGGAATCCCTTAATATTATTATTAACAGAAGAGAAAGTCCGCGCAAAATTTCTCAGTTACTTAGGTTTGTTTCAGCTAGTCACGAGCCTTTATACCCTTCTTATTTCCTTTTTCATCGGAAAAGAACTGACTACACTTCATTATCGTTGGTTACTTGTGATTGCTCTTGCTAGTCTGTTCATGCAGTTTATCCTTTTGAAACAGTTACAAACAGACTATAGCTTGTTTCAAAATCATCAAGTAACAAGGCAGATGGACTGGCAGGTTTTGAAAAAACAGCTCTGGCACCATGTCCGTATCCTACTTTTGGATAGTTTGATTTTATATGTAACCTTAACGATGAATGTCCTCTATATGGTACAGGTATTGCACCTTTCCGCCAACCTCGTTTCTCTATATTCGAGTATGAGTTTGCTGGGGAACGTCCTAGCCTTTGCTCTTGCAGGTCCTTGTTTTGAGAAAAGACGTTCTCTGTTTTTCACAATCTTACTGGTAGTAACGGGATGCGAGATTCTTTTGATCTTCTTTCTTCCCCACGATGCTGTATCCTATACAATCTTTTGGAGCATAGGTTGGGGGTTATTAAATGGGGCTGTGGGAGCTCTATGGGGACTCTACATTTCTCTAGTTAAACACCAGGCGGCAAGTCCAAGCCCCTTTACAATTTGGAATATTTATCAGGGGATTGCCTATCTTGTTAGCGTACTTGTCTTTTATCTCTCTGGTAACTTGGTGCACCTAGCGAGTTCTAGTTCAGGGCTGGATCCGTATCGTCTGGTCTTGATTGCCTGCCTAAGCATCTGCATCCTGGTTTGTTTACGGATGCTGTATAGAAGAAAAATAGGTCTCAAGTGACGATTGTCGCTTGAGCCTATTTTATCATCGTATGATAAACTCCGATTGTAGGATAATGGTCCGTTTTTCGTCAGAGAGAGCTTGCTTGAAGCTTTCCTGACCGAGTTGGTAGGATTTATTATCAATGGTAGGAATCCCTAGTACCTCTCCTGTCAGTTGCTTTTCTTGGCCAATCAGCAAAGGTAATTCAAGATTTTTCTCCTGATAATAGCGAACTACACCAGTTGCCACATCATCTCCGTTGCTGAAAATACAGTCTAAATCTTGCTCTAATAGGCTATCCCCTTGCTCATAAGCATCCTCTCCCGTGGAAATACCATCCAAAATCAGAGGTTCCTTTTTTTCACCAAAAACTTCCTTGTAGGCTTCCATAGTGAGACGGTAGGTGGAACTTTTTAGGTCTTTTCGGGTAAATAGCAGAGCAATTCTACTTTTTCCCTGGTCTTTAATCCAGTTGAAGGCTGTCTTGCAGGCATGGGTCCGGTTCACATAGACGCTACTCAGATTGGGGTCCTGCACTTCTTCACAGCAGACAATATTGCCATACTTAGCGTAGGAAGCAATGGTTTCTAAGTCTACACTGCGAGAGGTGAAAATAAGACTGTCAAAGGCCCTTCCTCGCAGCTGCTCCAGATAATATTTTTCCAAGTCTATATCATAACGAGAAGGTAGAATGAGCAAGGTATAGTTATGATCCATAGCTGCATCCAAAAGCCCGTTCAGTAACTGACTGAAATAAGGGTGCAGGGTCGTGTTGGGAATAACTACACCGACCCGACGAGTCGAACCTGAACTTAACTCCTGAGCTAGGATGTTAGGACGATAGTCCAATTCCTCCATAACTTGCAGGATTTTCTGGCGAGCTTCCTCTGAAACATGGGGATGGTTATTAATAACGCGTGATACGCTAGAAACCGAGTAGCCACTCAGTTTGGCAATTTTTCGAATATTTGTCATTGTTTGCTTTCTATAGGAGGATTGACATCCTCCAAACACGTGATTAATGGATTTTTTTGAGATATTTACGAATGCCGTAGCCGACACCATGTTCATCACTGCTGCGTGTTACCTTATAAGCCAGCTCTTTGATGTCAGGAAAGGCATTGCCCATTACGATTGGATAGCCCACCATCTCAAACATTGGGATATCGTTGTGCCCATCACCAAAGGCAGCGGTCTGACTCTTATCTAAACCTTCTTTTTTGAGAATATAAGCAATACCTTTTGATTTTTTAGCAGTTTTGCTGGTAATTTCTAGATGATATTGACCAGATCGGAGAATACTGACCTCGCCCAAGTCTAGGGCTTGCAAGTATTTCTCCAGTGCCAATAAATCGTCATTATCTAGGGCAATCATCATTATCTTGAAGGTATTGTCCTTTGCTGCTAGAAAATCAGCCTCGTTTGTAAGTGTTGGTGCCTGGCGCGTGATGTTGAACTCTAGACGAATCCCTTCATCTATTCTATCACAATACCAGTTCGTCATATCATAATAGCTGACGCTAATTTGTGGAAAATGCTGGCGCACTGCCTGTAAGATAGTTTGTGCTGTCTTTCTAGGAAGAATATCTATATGAAGGGGCTTGATCTTTCCATCCACAATCTGATAAATCAAACCACCGTTAAAACCTACTTGAGGGCCAGTCAGCTGAAGTGCTTCGATAGCCTCTCTCATTTCCATTGGAGCTCGAGCAGAAACCAGAGTCAGCGAAATCTGAGCATCGCGGATAGCCTTGCTATTCTCGCTAGAAACGCGGCCCTCAGAATTGAGAAGGGTACCGTCCATATCCGAAAAAATACGTTTGATGGTCATAATGTTGTCCTCTTTTCTTCTTTGTCCGCTAGCGTGTGATAGGTCGGTTTAAATGCGCATTCCCAACCTTTGATACCATTGTACATTCTGGAACGCGTTCCATGTCAAGAGAAAAATAAAAAATTTTTTAAATTATTTTCGAGCATAGAGTTAACAGAGAACAATAAAAAGAGGTCACCCCTCTTTTTATGATTTTTTCCAAAATGTAGATTTTGTCAGCCAGATAAAGGCTAAAAGTTCTACGAGAAGAATAAACTCAACTAGAAGCGGATTTGCAATCCATCCCACCTGAGATAAGGCTGGAGCCAAGTCAAACAAGGCATGCAAACCATAGGCAGCAACGAGGTAGATCCATTTCTTTTGACTAACACTTTGATAAACCCAGATGGAAAGACCAATTTGGAGAACTAGGGCAAGCACACGCTCAATCCCTAGTAAATAAATCTGCCATACAGAAAGAGACTGAACCGTTTCAAGCGTAGACTTTGGAAGGAGATTGGCTACATCAGTATTTGAAGTCTGGATGAGTGAAAAGAGAATCAAAAGACTGATCAAGCTTCCCATTCCGAGATAGAGCATCTCCAAGCCCCCATGTCCCAAACCATAAGCCAAAGCATCTCGATCTTCTAGCTTTCTCTTTTTCTCCAACCATTTAAAAAAGACAAGACGAGCTGTTTCCTCAAAGAGGGCCGCCATGGCAATCGCGTAAAGAACATATAGGAAAGGCTGCTCCTGCATGAGCGCAATGGTTCCGTCTTTTTGTGGATGAAGTACCAGAAGGTGAACCATCTTCTCTAACACTTGAGAAGAAACAAAAAATGCGATTGCCCCCAAGCCCATCACTGCAAGAGAGATCTGAAACCGTTTTTTGGCATACCAAGTCCCACCTACTAGGACTAGAAGTAAAGCGATCATGGTAAGGATAATATGTAGTGTCATCTTTTTCTCCTATTCTGACTTATCAATGTCTTTCTTCATCTCGTCAACGTTAAATTTGGCAAATAAATACTGGCGATCTTGGACTGGAAAACGTTGGTCCAACTGATCGACTGCTCCAACCTCGATCATTCCTTCTTTGATAACAAAGTCCATCACATGCCCACCAAAGGTCAAATCGTCTGAAATAAAATGCAGATGGTAGCCCGCCACGCTGACCCCATGGAAAATCTCTGGTGTCCAAAATCCAACAATGGTTCCTGAAATATTTTCACGGCTATATTCAGGTTGGTGAGTTGCCACATCAGCAAACTTGGTGTCTGTTGTTGACTTGGGAATCATCCGTACATGCATGTGGGCGAATTCCCCATGAATCTTGATGGAGCGAAAGAGATTTTCCCCATCATAGTAGGACTCAATCCGCTTTTCTAATTCCTTATCTGTCATCTCAAAACGCTGGCGGAAAATCACTTCTGCCTGATGGGGAACGACTGCCGCATAAGGGATAAGGGCATCAGGTGACACTTCTACAATTTCAGGTTGTTCCCCTGAACCTTTAGCTTGATAAGCCTTGCCATCAAGGACAATCAACTCCCCATCAATCGAATCAAGGGTTCCCAAACCAAGGTCGCCATGCTCCAGCAATTCTCCCACTGTCATGGTTCCGCCATAGAGACCAGCCATTAGGGCACCTAGAGTATTGTATTGAAATAATTTTACCGGTTCCTGCACTTTTCTATCCATTCTCTTTCTTATCTTCTATTCAATGAATCATCATACTTTCTAAGTATACCACATTTGCTCTTAGATGTGAAAGGGAGAATTGCTTTTCCCATTGCAAAGGAGGCAAAAAAAAGGTACAATGTAACAAAATCAAGGGAGGTCTGAAATGAAGAAAGAAAGTAAATACCAAGCAGTCGTTTCCTTTCTCAAAAAAGGTATCGAATCAGGAAAATTTCCAACAGGTAGCCGGCTTCCCTCCATCCGTCAACTGAGCCAAGACTTCCACTGTAGCAAGGACACTATCCAACGAGCCCTGCTGGAATTACGCCATGAACAATACCTCTATGCCAAACCCCAAAGTGGCTACTATGTTCTGGAACAAGGACAGCACCAAGACTTGGAAATCGAAGTCACTGACGAACATGCCAGTGCCTATGACGACTTCCGACTCTGCGTCAACGAAACCCTGATAGGCCGAGAAAACTACCTATTCAACTACTATGAAAACCAAGAAGGGCTTGAGGACCTCAGACAATCTGTCCATCAACTCCTCTTTGACCAAGCCCTCTACTGTAAACCCGATCAACTGGTTCTAACTTCTGGCACCCAGCAAGCTCTCTTTATCCTTTCTCAGATTAACTTTCCGAGCGAGGGAGCTGAGATTTTGGTCGAACAGCCGACCTACCACCGGATGAATCGTCTCTTGGTCGCTCAAGGATTAGCCTACCAGACCATTGAACGCCGAATTGATGGCATCAACCTTGAAGAACTGGAAAAACAATTCAAATCTGGGAAAATCAAGTTTTTCTATACCATTCCTCGCTTCCACTATCCCCTAGGTCATTCCTATTCTGATCAGGAAAAAAGGGCTATTCTGGATCTAGCAAACCAGTATGGTGTTTACATCGTAGAGGATGACTATTTAGGGGACCTAGATCCTAGAAAGGGCCAAACCTTCCACTATCTGGATACTGAGGATCGGGTCATTTATATCAAATCCTTCTCAACCAGTCTCTTTCCAGCCCTTCGTATTACCGCTCTCATTCTCCCAAATACCCTAAAAGAGGCATTTGTTTCCTACAAAAATATCCTGGACTATGACAGCAATCTTATCATGCAAAAGGCTCTCTCTCTTTACATCGATAGTCAGTTATTTGAAAAAAATCGACTGGCTCGATTGACCCTTCAAGAGAACTATCAGACTCGGATAAAGGAAGTACTTGAAAAAAACACCTGTCTCTTGCCCCACTATCCTCTACATGATGGCCTTCTGCTTGATTTGAGAAACTATCCTAAGATTGCCAGTTTGAAACACGGCTCACTCAAACTAGACTTTTTTGAGAAGGCTTATTTGGACGCCTGCCCTTATCAGTTTGCCAAAGTCTCTCTCGAAAATTTAGAAGAGCTATTAGAATACATAAAAGCAGAATTGGATTAAAGTCCAACTCTGCTTTCTTTTTATTGTTCAACTTCTGTTAGTTTCGCTGCCTTTTCAAGATAAGTTTGATAGGTTCCGTCATCTTTCAGTTTTTGGATAACCTTATCTACTACTGCTTTCAAGTCTGATTGATCCTTCTTGATAGCAACGGCATTGGCTTCGCCATCTTTCATTGTCAAGTTAACAGATGCAACGACAAGGTCTGAGTTTTTACCTGCGTAGCTAAGAGCAACTGGTTCATCCATATGAACAGCATCCACTTTTCCAGCCTGCAACTCATTGACTGCTTCCCCCATATTGGTCAAGGATGTCAACTGGGCATTTGGCAATTGTTCCTTGACCATGGTTTCTGGCACAGTTCCCTTTTGAGCAGCGATATTGACACTTGCTAGATTTGAGAGATCCTTGTATTTGTCTAAATCGGCTTTTCTAACCAAGAAACTCATCTTGTTTTCATAGTAAGGAATTGAAAAGTCAAAGACTTCCTTTCTCTCATCTGTGGCACTAATTCCTGCAATAGCCAAGTCAGCCTTTCCAGTTTGAAGGCTGGTCAAGACATTGTCAAAACTCATGCTAGAGATTTCAAGTTTAACTCCAAGTTCATCCGCAATCGCTTGAGCCATATCAATATCTGCACCAACCACTTGGTTTTTACCATCTACCAAGGATTGGAATTCAAATGGTGCATAGTCTGGGCTGGTCGCAACGACTAGCTTGCCTTTTTGTTTGATAGTGTCCACAGCAGACTGGGAACTATCTGTTCCTGACTGGCAAGCTACTAAAACCACACTGGCAAGCATGCTACACACAACTAATATCCATTTCTTAAATTTCATAAATAAACGACCTTTCTGTTATTTCTGAATAATTATAACCTATTTGAAAATACTTGTCAACATTTTCAGAATTTTCATTTCAAAAAATTCCTTTTTATTCAAAAATAAAGACTAATCTGAGTTGATTAGCCTTTTTAGTGCATATTTAATCCGTTTCTTATAGTTCGACAATCTTGCCTGTTTCAAAGTAAACAACCCATTCACAGATATTTTTTGCGTAGTCTCCGATACGTTCCAAGAAGGAAATGACCTGGAAGTAATCACGGCCTGTAACGATAGCTTCAGGATTTTTCCTAATTTCTTCTGTAGCCAAATCACGGATGCTATCAAAGTAATGGTTGATTTTTTCGTCCATAGCTGCTACTTCGTAGGCTTGATCCACAGAACCGTTGAGATAGAGATCTAGGGCTGCTTCGACGAAGTTTTTCACGTCGCGTCCCATCTTTTTGATTTCTTCTTCAACAGAAGGGATACGTTGCTCCCCCTTCATACGAATGGTCGCCTCAGCGATAGACACTGCATGATCTCCCATGCGTTCCACGTCTGAAACTGCCTTGAGAACGGTCAAGACGGTACGAAGGTCTTGCGAAACAGGTTGTTGGAGGGCAATCATTTCAAATGATTTTTTTTCCAACTTCACTTCATATTCATTTACTTCTGCATCGTCTTCGATGACTTCTTTTGCCAAATCACGGTCATGCGTGACAAAGGCACGTACTGTACGATTGATTTGTGAAAGCACTTCCTGTCCCATGGCATAGAACTGGTTGTGCAATTTCTCCAAATCTTCTTCAAATTGAGATCGTAACATCTTTCAACTCCTTATCCAAATTTTCCTGTAATATAATCTTCTGTTTCCTTGTTTTGTGGGTCTAGGAACATCTTCTTCGTATCGTTAAACTCGATCAAATCCCCATCTAGGAAAAATCCTGTCTTGTCAGAGATACGAGAGGCTTGTTGCATCGAACGCGTTACCAAGAGCATGGTGTATTTATCCTTCAGACCATACAAGGTTTCCTCAATCTTACCTGCAGAAATAGGATCCAAAGCTGATGTTGGTTCATCTAAGAGGATAATTTTTGGACTGGTTGCTAAGACACGAGCAACACAAACACGTTGTTGTTGTCCACCTGAGAGACCAATGGCCGAATCATGCAAACGATCCTTTACTTCATCCCAGATAGAAGCACGTTGCAAGGCCTTTTCTACTGCTTCATCAAGGACTTGCTTGTCCTTGACTCCATTGATACGTAGCCCATAGACAACATTTTCGTAGATAGACATAGGGAAGGGATTGGGCTGTTGAAAGACCATACCGATTTCCTTACGCAATTCAACCGTATCAGTACGGGGGCTGTAGATATTGTGACCATTATAGACTACTGATCCCGTTGTTGTCACCTCAGGATTTAGATCGCCCATGCGGTTGATGGCCTTGAGTAGGGTGGACTTTCCTGATCCAGAGGGACCAATCAAGGCTGTTATTTCCTTAGGTTGGAAAGAAAGGGAAACACTATTCAAGGCCTTCTTTTTATTGTAATAAACGGACAGGTCTGACACCTGTAAAATCGCTTCTGACATACCGTTTCCTTTCTAACCAAAGTGTCCCGTTACATAGTCATTGGTTGACTGTAACTTAGCATTTTGGAAAATATTGGATGTCTTATCATACTCAATCAAATCACCCAAGTAGAAAAATCCAGTGTAGTCACTTGCACGCGCAGCCTGTTGCATACTGTGGGTAACGATGATGATGGTAAAGTCCTTCTTCAATTCCAACATGGTTTCTTCCAGTTGGGCTGTCGCAATCGGATCCAAGGCTGACGCCGGTTCATCCATCAAGAGGATATCTGGCTTGACAGAGATGGCACGAGCGATACAGAGACGTTGTTGCTGACCACCAGAAAGCATCAAGGCTGATTTGTGGAGGTCATCTTTGACCTGATCCCATAGGGCAGCCTGTCTCAGAGAGGTTTCTACAATTTCATCAAGTACTTTCTTATCCTTAACACCTGCACGTTCATGAGCAAAAGTGATGTTGCGGTAAATAGACTTAGCAAATGGATTTGGACGTTGGAAGACCATTCCGATATGCTTGCGCATCTCATAGACATTGATTTCTGGACGGTTGACGTCAATCCCTCGGTAGAGGATTTGACCTGTGACCTTGGCAATATCAATGGTATCATTCATCCGATTGAGACTGCGAAGATAGGTAGATTTCCCAGATCCAGACGGACCAATCAAGGCCGTGATTTTATTTTTTTCAAATTGCATATCGATGCCCTTGATGGATTCATTTTTACCATAGTAAACATGTAAATCCTTGGTAGAGAGGGCCACTTTTTCTTCAGGGAAGGTGATGATATGCTTTTCATCCCAGTTATATTTTGACATGGCTTCTCCTTTAGGCAGCGGTTAATTTCTTGTGTAAATAGCTTCCGAGTTTGCGAGCTCCAAAGTTAAAAATCAAGATAAAGATGAGGAGCACGGCGGCAGAACCAGCAGATACAATGGTAGCATCAGGAATGGTTCCTTCGCTGTTGACCTTCCAAATGTGGACAGCCAAGGTTTCTGCTTGACGGAAGATTGAGATAGGACTGGTAACACTGAGAATATTCCAGTTAGACCAGTCAAGAGCTGGAGCGGATTGTCCTGCCGTATAGATAAGAGCGGCGGCCTCACCAAAGATACGTCCAGATGCCAAGACAACACCCGTTACGATACCTGGAAGGGCTTCTGGAATGACGACATGGACTACAGTCTCCCAACGAGAAATTCCAAGAGCCAAACCAGCCTCACGTTGCGTATGGTGAACGTGTTTTAAACTGTCCTCAACATTTCGAGTCATCTGAGGGAGGTTAAAGACCGTCAAGGCCAAGGCACCTGAAATGATTGAAAATCCATACTCAAACTGGACTACAAAGATCAAGTAACCAAAGAGACCCACAACGACTGATGGTAGAGAAGACAAAATCTCAATACAGGTACGAATAAAATTGGTCACAGGTCCTTTTTTTGCATACTCAGCGAGAAAAACGCCAGCTCCCATAGACAGGGGAACAGAAATAATCAAAGTAATGACCAAAAGGAAGAAGGAATTATAGAGCTGAATCCCAATCCCCCCACCTGCTTGATAAGAGGAGGATTTCCCAGTCAAGAAAGACCAAGAGATATGCGGTAACCCTCTCACCAAGATATAGAGAATCAAAGATGCCAAAATGGCCACGATGATACCCGCGATGGTATAGAGGACAGCTGTTGCAAGTTTATCTAATTTCTTAGCGTGCATAGTTTTTCTTTCCTCTTTCTTTCGTAATCAATTTAATCACACTGTTAAAGGCCAAACTCATCAAGAGCAAGACTAAAGCCAGTGACCAGAGAACGTTATTATCAACCGTTCCCATGACGGTATTTCCGATACCCATAGTCAATACAGATGTCAAAGTCGCAGCTGGTGTTGTTAACGAGGTTGGGATAACTGCTGAGTTTCCGACCACCATCTGAATAGCAAGGGCTTCACCGAAGGCACGCGCCATCCCAAAGACCACTGCAGTGAAAATACCTGAACGTGCTGCTTTCAAGGTCACACGCCAGATGGTTTGCCAACGAGTGGCTCCCATAGCCAAACTAGCTTCACGGTAATGACGAGGAACAGCACGCAAGCTGTCTGTTGTCATAAAGGTTACAGTTGGTAGGATCATGACAAAGAGAACGAAAATCCCTGACAAGATCCCAAAACCAGTTCCACCAAAGACGCTACGGACAAAAGGCACCACAACTTGCAAACCTATAAATCCATAGACGACTGAAGGAATCCCGACGAGGAGTTCAATGGCCGGTTGCAAGATTTTTGCACCCTTTGGTGATACTTCTGTCATAAAGACTGCAGCTCCGATGGCGAAGGGAGTTGCGATGAGGGCTGATAAAATCGTCACAATAAAGGAACCCAAAATCATCGGAAGGGCACCAAATTGTTTCCCTGAAGGATTCCAAGTTTGTCCAAAGAGGAAATCAAATATATTCACTCCATTGACAAAGAAGGTTGATAAGCCTTTTTGGGCTACAAAAATCAAAATCATCGCCACAATGATAACAATCAAAGAAAGGCAAGTGAAGGTCAATCCTTTACCAAACTTCTCAAGGCGAGAGTTCTTTGAAGGAGAGAGTAATTTTTTTGATAATTCTTCTTGATTCATTATTGACCTCCTTCTACTGCTGTAACGGTACCCGAAGCATCCTTTTGGACTTTCATTTCATTGATAGAGATATAGCCCATTCCCTTAACAATCCCATTTTGGGCTTCATCTGAGAGGACGAAGTTCAGGAATTCAGCAGCTAACTCATTAGGCTGACCAAGTGTGTACATATGTTCATAAGACCACAAAGGCCAACTATTAGTCGTTACATTCTCAGATGTAGGTTCATACCCATTCAGTTTCATGCTTTTCACGGAATCATCTACATAGGCAAAGGCTAGATAAGAAATGGCTCCAGGAGTTTGGGATACAATGGACTTGACCATCCCGTTAGAATCCTGTTCTTGGCTCTGCATTGCCGATTGGCCATTCATAACGACCGTATCAAACGTCGCTCGTGAACCAGAACTTGCTGCTCGGTTGATGATCGAAATTGCCAGGTCTTTACCCCCAACTTCTTTCCAGTTGGTCACTTCACCTGTAAAGATTTGGCGAAGTTGCTCGGTTGTGAGATTTTCAACATCCACTTCCTTGTTTACAATCACTGCAAGACCAGCCACTGCAACCTTGTGGTCTACTAGAGCTGAAGCATCGATTCCTTCTTTTTCCTCTGCAAAGACGTCAGAGTTCCCGATGTCAACTGCTCCAGACTGGACTTGGGAAAGTCCTGTACCCGATCCTCCACCTTGAACATTGACTGTTTTTCCGATGTTTCTAGAACCAAATTCATCTGCTGCCGCTTCGACAAGAGGCTGAAGAGCAGTTGAACCAACGGCTGTCATGGATTCTCCACGATCAATCCAGCTAGCACATCCTGCTAGAGAACCTGCCATCAAAAGAGCTACAAGAGACATGACGAGCTTTTTTCTTTTTTTCACTGTTTTTCTCCTTGAACATAATGATGAATGCTCTGATTTCTTTCTGTTCCTATCATATCAATCAGTGATGATAAGATTTGGTTTACGATTTATAGGCTGGAAGCCCCATTGAGGAGCAGTCAGTTCATCACATAATATAAGTAAAAATGAAAGACTATCAGAAAAAACTCATACTTCCAATATAACATAGAATAGATTCTTTGACTAGCTTTTTCACTTGAATCTGAGCCCTTTTGGATAATAATTTTTCAAAACATTTCCCGTTACCTTGGCAAAGCCTAATCCGTTTCCTTGAACCACAACTTGATACCAGCCATTTGATAGACTTTCAGCTAGCTGAACTGTCTCCCCAGCCACATATTTGACAAAATTCTCATCCTTGATTTCGACTGTTTGCAAAACTTGACTTGGTTTTAAGGCTAATCCCAGAGCAAAGCTTGGTTCGAAACGTTTCTTCTTAAAAGTACCCAGATGAAGTCCATTTCGGGCAATTTTGAGTTTCCCTAGATCAGGTAGCATCTCTGGCAAGAGATAAAGTTGGTCTCCAAAAGTCTGCAAGATACCAGTTAAGGACGTTTTGAGATGTTTTTGGGCAAATTCTTGCCACAAGTTCTGCTGTTCACTACTGAGATTGCTCTTGCTAGCCTTGAATTTAGGTGCTGGATTTTGTCCCTTAAACTGCAGGTGGGCAACAAACTGGCCTTCTCCCTTGAAATGATGAGGATACATCCGAGCCGTTTCAGGAAGATCAATTCCTGCTACCATGCCATTCACATGCTCGACTGGAAGCAGTTCAAAATCATAGGTATCCAGCAACCAGTGGACGATTTCTTCATTTTCCTCAGGTGCCCAAGTACAGGTCGAATAGACCAAACGGCCACCTTCTGCAAGCATGGTCACTGCATCTTCTAAAATTTCTCTTTGGAGACTGGCACATTGGCTAGGATAATCGGTACTCCAATAGTCCATGGCATCTGGTTGTTTACGGAACATCCCTTCACCCGAACAAGGTGCATCAAGGACAATCACATCAAAATAACCTTTAAAGACCTTGGCTAAGCGATCAGCAGATTCATTGGTCACGACAACATTTGTCGCTCCAAATCGCTCCATATTTTCCACTAAAATTTTAGCACGCTTGCTTGAAATTTCGTTGGAAACAAGAACTCCTTGATTAGCCAGATAAGCTGCTAGTTGAGTGGATTTTCCACCTGGTGCTGCCGCCAAGTCCAAGACCTTCATACCAGGACTTGGTTGAGCTACCTGGGCCACCATTTGGGCTGCAGGCTCTTGCGAATAAACGAAACCGGTCACGTGCTCTGGAGATTTCCCAGAAACTTTACCATAATACCCCCAAGGTGTATGGAGAATGGCATCAGCAAACGATAGCTGACTTTCTTTTAAGGGATTGACCCGAAAAGCTGATACCGCTTCCTGTTTAAAAGAGGCAAGAAAATCTCTTGCCTCATCTTCTAGTATCGCTTCATATTTTTCAACAAATCCTTCTGGAAATTGCATTTAATTTTCTTTCCTTTCATAAATATAGGACTGAATCTCATCTTGCATCTCGATTGGCACCATCATGACAGGCTGACGCGTTTTAAAATCAGCGGGCTCACCTGATACCGTAAGAAGGCGATAACCCAGACTTTCTCCTAAAATACTGGCCGCAGCGTAATCCCATGGCTGCAAGTAGGTAATATAAGTCAGAAGGCGACCCGATAAAACCTTGGCAAAACTAATGGCCGCACTACCATAGACACGGACTCCCAACGCTGCTCGGCCCAAATCTGCCAAGCCCCACTCATTGGTTTCAAACATAGCTGAGTTACCAGCCACTAAAAATTCTCTAAGAGGTTTCTTTTTAAAAGTCAGTAAGGGCTCGTTATTACGATAAGGAGGAAAAGCACCACCACCATGGTAACAATCCCCTTTCATGACATCATAAATGATACCAAATTTCCCAACCCCATTTTCAAAATAGGCCAACATAACTGCAAAATCTTCCTGCTGGGCAACAAAATTATTGGTACCGTCAATGGGATCAATCACCCAAACGGAACCTTGACCGACTGCAGCACGTAAACAGCCCTCTTCCGCGCAAATCAAGTCTTCTGGATAAGATGCCAAAATTCTCTGAACTAAGAGATCCTGAACCTCCTTATCCAAACGCGTCACCAAGTCTGTAGGGGAAGACTTTCGCTCAACCTGCAAATCTTCTTGCATGTGAGCCAAAATGTACTCAGCAGCTTCCTGCACAATCTGCTTGGCAAATTCAAATTTAGTTTCCAAGAGAAATCTTCCCTTCTCTTTTTTCTTTTGCTAATTGAACTGCATGATAGAAGGAATAACCGCTAGCCGTCTCAAATTCGCGACCTAGGCGCTTTTCTTCACTTTTGCTCGGAACGACAGACTTAAATTCCTTGTAAGACTCTAGCAGTTTTTTTGCTTCTACCTTATCTTCATAGGCAGCTTCAACATCATTAAAAAAAGAAAGCACTGAAGCAAGTTCTTCAGTGCTCCACGACAAATCTAGTGGGTAACTATACTGTTTGTTCATCTATCCTATACCAGCTCTCAATGTTGCTTCTTTCAATTCTTGTTTACGGTAACTACGAGGGAGAAAAGCACGAATCTCATCTTCATTAAAACCGATCTGCATGCGTTTGGTATCAATAATAATTGGGCGACGCAAAAGACTAGGATATTGCTCAATCAACTGAAGCAACTCCGATACCGAAATACTCTCTACATCAATATCCAATTTTTGAAAAATTTTTGAACGAGTTGAAATGATGTCATCAGTACCATTTTCGGTCAAGGAAAGAATGTGTTGCAATTCTTTTCTTGTTAAAGGACTGGTCATAATGTTATGCTCCTCAAAAGGAACTTTATGCGTCTCTAACCAGGCCTTTGCCTTACGACATGATGTACAGCTCGGTGATAAAAATAGTGTAATCATGCTTTTCTCTTCTTTATCTATACTTTTCTATTCTTATTATACAAAAAAATAAAGCGCTTGACTAGCAATTTCTAGAAAAAAGCATATTTTTTTCTAGAAAAATAGACTGTATGCGAACGAATTACTCAATTCCAATGAAGTTAATTCACTCCTCGTAAGAATTTTTAACTTCATCACTGTTTTATCAATGCAACACATTAAAGTATTCTACGACTTTTCAAATAAAGAAAACCAAAGAAACTTTCATAGAGTCCAAAGAAGAGAAGGAAAGCATGGAGGAAGAAGGCCTCTGGTAAAATCAAAATAACGGGATCCTTTGCGGGATCAAAAAGCCAGGTATCATCTCCCACAAAGAGAATCTGATGGAAGAGAGTAAAAAATTGCTCAAAACCAATCAACACTCCTACAAGCCCAATGACCAGAGGCAATAGCACTAAAGTCAGAATACTTTTACGATATAGAGGTAGAAATCCTTTTTTCACAATCTTTCTAACAAAGAAATAGAAACTTGGTAATGTCACTAGGGCAACTAGCTGAACCAAGTGGAAGAGATTCTTCACCACCGCAAAATGGTGTAAACCTGCAGCTGATGAACGAAAATCTGGCATCTCTAAGATCTGACTAAAGGGATTGGTCAGGTAATTCATCAAAATATGAAAGTTGTACTGAATGGTTTCGGGCTTTAGATAGACTCGATCCGCTAAGTTCAGCCACTGAATTTCCATGGGATAGAAAACCCATGCCAGATAAATGGTTAAGAGAATAGACAGGGAGAGGAGAAAGAGCATACTTCCCCAAAAAGTCAGTTTAGTTTTCATCAAAATTCCACTCCGCAAGGCTAGAAACTACATGAGTTGGTGCGATTGGCAGGTCCGCTACTTCTTCTGCCTTGGTAAAACCTGTCGTCACCAAGAGCGTTGGAATACCATTGTCAATTCCTGCTCGGATATCTGTCAGGTAGTTGTCCCCAACCATGAGCAACTCTTCTCTTTTCAAACCTAGGTGCTCAACCGCCTTGTCCATAATGATAGCATTTGGTTTTCCGATATAAACTGGTTTTACCCGAGTTGCTGCTTCAAGAAGGGTTATCAGTGAACCAGCACCAGGTAAAAGACCACGTTCCGTCGGGATATTGAGGTCAGGGTTGGTTCCGATAAAATGAGCACCCTTTTGAATGGCTAGAGTTGCTGTCACAAATTTTTCATAATCGACTTGCCAGTCCAGTCCAACTACCACATAGGCTGGATTTTCCTTGTCTTCCACATAACCAGCTGCCTTGATGGCTTCCTTGAGCCCTGCTTCTCCGATGACATAGACTGTCTTTTCCAGTCCCAAGTCGTTCATATAGTCGATGGTTGCCAAGGTTGCTGTATAGACAGTTGAAAGAGGCGTGTCGATATTAAAATTCTGAGCCAACATCTCTTGAACGCTCTCAGGAGTACGAGTTGTATTGTTGGTTACAAAGAGATAAGGAATTTCTCGCTTTTGCAATTCATGAACAAAAGCCTCACCTGCCGGAATTCGATCTTTTCCCTTGTAAATAGTCCCGTCTAAATCAATTAAATAACCTTTATAAGACATATCGTCCTTTCTAATTGCCTTCAATTTCTTGCCACGTAATCATAGCTTGAGCATTGATCTCGCCATCACTGATAATCTCATGCTTGCTTTCTAATCCCTTGAGTTCATAAGCTGAAGCAATCATGCCACCTGGTCGCACTTCTTTGACATATTTGAGATTGATTTTCTTTGGAATATACTTGGTTAGAAAATTTGCTCCCATGACCTCAAAAATCCAATCCAGATATTTGCTATTATTAACATGACCATTCATATCCAAGTCGTAAAAACGAACATGGTAGTCTTTACTGATCGGGTCTTCTAGGTTAGCATACTTTGGCCCACGGATGAGTTTTTTATCAAACTCAGACTGATAAGGCGCAACAATCTCAGGTTCGACAGCATGAACTTTACGACTATCTCTGTTCATAAGAACAAAAGTTGCTACCATGCGAATGATTTCTTGACCTGCTTCATCATAAATAGTGAAACGGCGGTAGCAAAAAAGACGATTGTAAGTCAATGCTTCTGTTTCAATCGTAATCTCTTCAGCAAAGCGAGGCAAGCGAACCACGTCAATCGCATAGTCTGTAATAATCCAGACTAGATTGTAGCGCTCCAACACGTCCTTGTCGCTAACTCCCAGTTCAATCGACTGCATACCTGATACTTGCAAGGACAGCAAAATCACATCTGGAAGTTTGATATGACCGTTCATGTCCGCCATATCAAAAGGAATTTTCATTTTCATTTGATAAGTTAAGCCCATTGTTCTACTCCAAAATAAATCGTTCTGCTACAGTGTCTCCCAAGAAGAGACCCCTCTTTGTCATTCGGACACGATCACCGTCAATCTGCATGAGACCTTGCTGAACCAAATCCCTGACGATTTCTCCATAAAGTCCATCAAAGGACCGTCCGAATTTTTCCTCAAATCGTGCCATAGAAACCCCGGATTTTTTCCGGAGGCCTAGGAACATTTCTTCTTCCATCTGCTCCCTTTGACTCAGGTGTTCTTCTGTTATCCGAGCATTCCCTGCCTCTACCGCATTGAGATAGTGGCGAATCGGACCATGATTTTTATAGCGCACTCCATTGACATAACCTGAAGCACCTGCACCGATACCATAATACTCAGCATTGTCCCAGTACATGAGATTGTGGCGACTTTCAAATCCAGGCTTGCAGAAATTGGAAATCTCATAATGCTCAAAGTCAGCTCGCTCAAGCTCTGCGATGATGTACTCAAACATCTCAGCTTCTAACTCTTCCTTGGGCAGAGGCAACTTCCCACGTCGCATGCGGTTCATAAAGACCGTATGATTTTCCAAAATCAAGCTATAAAGGCTCATATGAGGAATATCAAGCGAGATAGCCTTAGCTACATTGTCCTTGACCTGAGCCATAGTTTGACCAGGTAGAGCGTAAATCAAATCGATGGAAATATTGTCAAAACCGGCCAGTTTGAGGCGGTCGATATTTTCATAAATATCCTTCTCCAAGTGACTGCGCCCAATCTTTTTCAGCATTTTGTCATCAAAAGTCTGCACACCCAAGGAAACACGATTGACTGGCGACTGTTTCAAAACCGCAATTTTATCCGCGTCCAAGTCTCCTGGATTTGCTTCAATCGTCAACTCTTCCAAGACAGAAAAATCTAGGTTTTTAGTCAAGCCATCCAAGAGCACCTCTAATTGCGAAGCGGACAAAGCCGTTGGCGTTCCACCTCCAATATAGAGAGTTGACAACTTTTGGATATCATAAGAACGAAACTCTTCCAGCAGATGCTCCAAATAACTATCTACTGGTTGATTCTTGATAAAAACTTTTGAAAAGTCACAATAATAACAAATCTGAGTGCAAAAGGGAATATGCACATAGGCGGACGTTGGTTTTTTCTGCATAGTACTTATTATACCACAAAGACAGGCTTCCAGATAAAAATCACCATCTCCAAAAACCAGAGATGGTGATACCTTATACTTCAGTAATATCGATGATGATTTCTTCTTGGTCTTCAGCAACGTCTGGAGTTGCTGACTGTTCTTGCCACTGCTCCTTGAGGTTGTTAAAGGTTTCTTTTGACGCTTCTGTCGCTTGTCGAGCACAGTTTTTAGCTTGGTCAAGGACACTATCAAAAGTGATTTCACCAGATTCTACTTGTTCCTTTGTTTTCAGCACAAAATCCCTTGCCTGTTCCTTCACTTCTGTTAGTTTTTCACAAACCCGCTCTCTAGCATATTCTGGATCTTCTCTCAAATTATCTAGAAAATCCTGAGCTTGACTACAAACTTGCTTACCCTTGTCACTGGTTAAGAACAAAGCAAGAGCTGCACCTGAAACCGTTCCTAAAAGGATTGAGGATAGTTTACCCATAAGATTTCTCCTTTTTTATTTTTTGAAAATTTTACTTGCGAAACGAAGAGCTGACAAGCCTGCACCTGTCTTAATGGTCTTTGAACCAGCTGATGAGGCTTTTTTACCCAAGACACGCGCATGTTGATTGAGGTCAGATACTGACTCAGACAAGTCAGCTACAGCAGTAAAGAGTGGATCAATCGTCGCAACTTTGATATTGATATCGTCTGCCAACACATTGACCTTAGCCAACAATTCATTAGTCTGATGCAAGGTAACGTTCACATCTGAGCTCAACGTTTTGATGGTCTTCTCTGTCTCATCAATCATACGACCTGCTTTTTGAATCGTGATTGTCAAATAGACTAAACAGACAATCAAAGCAATCGCAACAAGAATATATGCAACTTCTAACATTTATTTTTCCTCCTCTGTATGATAGAAAGGGGCTTTCTTTCGATTTTGATAAAGTATGATAAAAATACCAAGTCCGATAAGGATAACTGATAACCATTGAGAAACTCGCAAACCAAAGAACATGAGACTATCCGTCCGCATGCCTTCGATGATCATACGACCAAAGCCATACCAAATCAAGTAGAAAGCAGTGATATGACCACGTCTGATTCCCTTTAATTTTCGTCTAAAAATCAGAATCAAAGCAAATCCAATCAGATTCCAAACCGACTCATATAAGAAGGTCGGCTGACGGTAGCTACCATCAATGTACATCTGGTCACGAATGAAGCCCGGCAAATAATCCAAACTATCTACTGCTGCACCGTAGGCTTCTTGGTTAAAGAAGTTCCCCCAGCGCCCTAAACTCTGGGCAACCATGACGCTCGGTGCTGCAATATCTAAGAAATCCCAAGTATTAATCAGCTTTCTATCTGCAAAGATATAAAGGACAATAGCGCCCGCTATCAAACCTCCGTAAATGGCCAAACCACCATTCCAAATGGCGATGATTTCACCTGGATTTTGCAGATAATAATCTAAGCGAAAGAGTACGTAGTATAGTCTAGCACCTAAAATAGCAACTGGAAAAGCAATCAGGATGAAATCCAAAATATCATCTGATAGAATTTTCTTTTTAGGAGCTTCTTTCATGGTAAGGTAGACTGCCAGAACCAAACCAGCTACAATACACAAAGCATACCAACGAATAGCAAAGGGACCAATTTCAAATGCAACTGGATTAATCATCTTTCACCTCATTTTTGGAGATGAGATTAGTCAAGCGTTCTTCAAATAAACGCGTCGCATCAAATCCCATTTCTTTAGCGCGATAGTTCATGGCTACCGCCTCAATAACAACTGAGATATTGCGTCCTGTTTTTACTGGGATGCGGATACGCGGAATCGTCACACCAGAAACTTCGAGTTCTTCGGCATTGTTTCCTAGACGGTCAAAGGTCTTATGGGTATCATAATTTTCCAAGTAAACAGCCAACTGGACTTGTGAGGAATCTTTTACAGCACTTGCTCCGTAGAGACTCATCACGTCAATAATACCCACTCCACGAATCTCAAGTAAATGCTTCAATATTTCAGCGGGCTCTCCCCAAAGGGTCATTTCATCCTTGGCAAAGATATCTACACGGTCATCTGCCACCAAACGGTGTCCCCGTTTCACAAGTTCAAGGCCTGTCTCGCTCTTACCGATACCACTATCCCCTTGGATCAAGACACCCATGCCATAGATGTCCATCAAGACACCATGAACACTCGTACGTTCAGCCAAACGGGAATCAAGGTAGCTAGATAACTCTCCAGATAAACGACTGGTTGATGTTCGACTGGTTAAAATCGCAATCTTACATTCCCTAGCAGCTTTCAACATTTCTTCTGGCACTACCAAGCCACGAGCAACGATGACAGCAGGTGTTTCAGGTAGAAACATTTTCTTCAAAACTTGATAACGGTTATGGGCAGGCATAGCGACCAAATAGGACCACTCCTTCATCCCTAACAGTTGAATCCGTTCTGGAGTATAGTAATCAAAATAGCCCGTCATTTCAAGACCAGGTCTCATAATGTCCGCAGTATTGATTTCCTTTTCAAGCAATTCGCCTTCACCATAGACAATATCTAGTCTGAGCTTTTCAATGACTTCTCTTACTAAAACCGACATAATTTCCTCCTTCAATCGAGTTCTCCCTACTATTATATCAAATTGTAGTTGGAAGTTTCCTTTTTTTGCAGGATTTACAGTATTTATTTAAAAATAAAAAGACTAGATTTCTCTAGCCTTTCATTTCAAATTAGAATTTTTTACGTTTACGAGCTGCTTCTGATTTACGTTTACGTTTTACAGAAGGTTTTTCATAGAATTCACGTTTGCGTGTTTCTTGAAGAGTACCAGCTTTAGTAACCGCACGTTTGAAACGACGAAGTGCATCGTCAAGAGATTCATTCTTACGTACTACTGTTTTAGACATTTTTTTCACTCCCTTCAAGTTCAAGATCTATTCTATTTTACACGTAAAATGAATAAATGTCAAGGGGAAACTGCCAAAACTTATATTATCTTCACTTTTCTTTTTAAAAGGGACAACGTATTAGAATAGATGTCATAATAGCGAAAAAAAATTATTTTAATCCTGTTCAGAAACAACTTTTATTTCTTTATCATTTACAATAACAGCTTGTGAATTGTTCATTCGCATTAAGCTGAGCTGATTTTTATAGGTTTCAAAGGTCTTTTTGCTACTATCAGTAAAAGGCTCCTCACCATAATGTGGAAGGATGTAAAACTCCACTTCATCCAATCCCGCTGTATCCGATAACTCTTTCGCTACCGTCTTGTCGTCCATGAGTTTATTGTAGTCAATATCCTTGGCTGTAATGATAGCCCCTGCTGATTCTCCCACATAGACCAACCCATCTCTTATTTGCTCTTTGATGAGAGATAGGAGTTGTTTTTTCTTTAATTCTTGTAATAAATAAAAGGTATTCCCGCCTGAGATATAAAGAATCTTACTTTGGAAAATTTTTGCCTGTGCAGTTTCTCGATCACAAGAAGCAATATCTAGAACCTTTATCTCAAAGCCTAAATCTATGAATGTTTGCTGAGCCTCATCGATATAGGCAGTATAATCCTCTTTGTTCCCAGCGGTAGGAATAAATAAAACCTTGTTATCTAGATTCTTTTCATTTGCATAATCTCTAAAAAGCTTTTTGACACCAGCAAAGTATGAACATAAAAATAATTGTTTCATGATTGTGCCTCCATTAATGTTTGACAATTTTATAAAGGATCCACGATCCCTTTCTTTGACTAGTTATGAGCTCAAAGCCTACTGATAATAAGAATCGTCTAAATGTTTCTTCGCTTTGAACCTCTGGTAAAAAATAAGATAACTTGTTATATTCACAAGCCAGTAAGAGCATCCCGTCTGATTTGAGTATCCTTCGAAGTTCCATAAAAGAAGCCTCTAGGTCCCGCCAATGAAAATGAGTTTGAAAGGCTGTGATTAAATCAACACTTTCATCAGAAAATCCTGTCTCCCTAACGTCTCTTCGTTCAAAATTTAAATTAGTTATCTCTATCTGTTGGGCTTGAGCTACTGCAGCATCTGAAATATCGATTCCAGTTATAGTACTTTGCGGAAAAGTTTCTTTCAGTAGGATGGTTGAACGGCCATTTCCAACTCCTACATCTAAGATTACAGGGTAAAATGTCCTATCCAGATGACGAATTGCCCATACAAACATGGGGAGATAGGCTCGATTCCACAATTTCATCATTCGTTTTCCTAGAAAGCCCGAAGGGTTCTTTGATTGCTGAATGAGATGAGAAAACAGTAACATTAAAAGTAAAAAACAAATAAAACCGATTATATAAATCAAAGTTCGTGCCTCCCCTGTATAGCTATATTATACCACTTTAGCAGAATAGTGAACATTTGAAGTAAAAAGCCACTCACTCCAAAGAGCAAGTGGTTCTTGTCATTTTACTTTTCAAGCAAGCTGAGTGCTTCAGCATCTGCAATAATAGTCACATCAGGGTGGTTTTGTAGGCTGCTTGCTGGGAGTTTCTCAGTCACTGGACCAGACACTGTTCCAGCGATTGCTTCTGCTTTCGACTCACCGTAAGCAAAGAGAATAATTGACTTGGCATCCAAGATGTTTTTAATTCCCATTGAAATGGCTTGAGTTGGAACGTCTTCAATCTTGTCAAAGAAGCGAGCATTGGCTTCGATTGTGGACTGGTCAAGTTCTACTAGATGCGTTTGACTGTCAAATGGAGTACCAGGCTCATTAAAGCCGATATGTCCATTGCGACCGATTCCCAAGATTTGCAGGTCAACTGGATGGTCAGCCAAAATTTGGTTGTAACGTTCTACCTCAGCTTCAGCATTGTCCTTAATCCCACGGGGTAAGAAGCTTTCTTTAAATGGTTTTTGGTTGAATAAGTGTTCTTGCATAAAATGACGATAAGACTGTGGGTTGTCCCCATCAAGCCCTACATATTCATCAAGGTTGACACTGGTTAGATTTGAAAAATCAAGGTCACTCTCTACGATCTCCTTGTAAAACTCTAGTGGACTGCTTCCTGTCGCAAGTCCTAATGTTTGAGCACCATTGGCCAATTTTTCTCTCAAAATCTCAAAAGCTACTTTTCCACCTTCGACTTGATTTTCAACTTTAATAACTTTCATTTTATATCCTCCATATTTCTATATCCATTATATGGTATAGACCAATTTTTGTCAAGTGAAAACGATTTAATTTCCAAAAAAAGAGCGTCCAAACTTGAAACGTGTTATAATGGATAAGATTAGAAGTTAGAAAGAATGATGAAAAAAATGAATACAGCTGATTTTGATTTCCACTTGCCAGAGGAATTGATTGCCCAAACGCCACTGGAAAAACGAGATGCCTCTAAACTCCTTATCGTCAATCGTGATACGGGAGAATTTCAGGATAAACACTTCCACTCTATTATTGATATGTTGGAACCAGGTGACGCCCTTGTCATGAACGACACCCGTGTTCTCCCAGCCCGCCTCTATGGTCAAAAGGAAGAAACAGGAGGTCATGTGGAGCTTCTCCTGCTCAAAAATACTAGTGGTGATGAGTGGGAAGTCCTAGCTAAACCTGCCAAACGTCTCAAGGTCGGTACTCGCGTCAGCTTTGGAGATGGTCGCCTCAGCGCTGTCATTACGGAAGAATTGACCCACGGCGGCCGCATTGTCCGCTTTGAATACCAAGGAATTTTCCTAGAAGTCTTGGAAAGTCTGGGTGAAATGCCACTACCACCTTATATCCATGAAAAATTGGATGACCGTGAACGTTATCAAACGGTCTACGCTAAAGAAAGTGGTTCTGCTGCTGCACCGACTGCTGGACTGCACTTTACCAAAGAACTGCTAGCAGAAATCCAAGCAAAAGGTGTCCATCTAGTCTATCTCACTCTTCACGTCGGACTCGGAACTTTCCGCCCTGTTTCTGTTGACAATCTAGACGAACACGAAATGCACTCAGAGTTCTACCAACTTTCTGAGGAAGCAGCTGCCACCCTTCGCTCTGTCAAGGAAAATGGAGGTCGTGTTATCGCTGTTGGAACTACTTCGATCCGTACACTGGAAACCATCGGTTCCAAGTTTGATGGGCAAATCCAAGCAGATTCTGGCTGGACCAATATCTTTATCAAGCCTGGTTACGAGTGGAAGGTTGTCGATGCCTTCTCAACCAACTTCCACCTACCCAAATCAACTCTCGTCATGTTGGTTTCTGCCTTTGCAGGTCGTGACTTAGTCTTAGATGCTTACCACCACGCTATTCAAGAACACTACCGTTTCTTCAGTTTCGGTGATGCCATGTTTATCTATTAAAAATAGCTCCGTCATTTCTTTAGGATAGTTTATTCCTAAGAGATGACGGGGCTATTTCTGTTTAAAGTGTAATTTCTGGGGACTCAGAAGTTAAATGAATCAGTTTGCCTTGAACACCAAAGTAGTCCTTTACCAAGTCCTGTAATTCTTCCATGGCAGCCCGAGCACGTCTTGCCTGTTCACCATTGATCGCTTCAATCACTAAGACAGCATCTTTTGTCTCTTCTGTCAGCATGGTTCTCTGCGCCTCTCTCCAGTTGAGACAACGACAAACTGCTCCTTCATCATCGTAATAGATCAGTTCTTCTGGAAGTGCAGGAGCATCGTTTTCAGCTCCTAGTGGAAAGAAAGGTTCTCCTCCCTTGGCCTGACCAAGATGAAGATTGCCTACAATCTTGTTCGCATCCTCGCCACCACAGGGAACCGCATAAGATAGAGAGACACTATTATAGATGTCTACCAAGGGATTGATGGGATTGAACTCTCTTCCCTGACTGACCCGCTTAAGTAGGGCTTCAATCGAAGAACGAGCACCCTTTTTCGTTTTGAACTTGCTGAAAGCCTGACGCCATTCTTGAATGACATCATTCTGAGTAAAATTCTCGTCCGAAATGAAATCCTCAGCTCGTTTAGCTCCCTTATCTAGCAAGGTTTTGAAATAGGGATCCTTGCTTTCATCAACTGTATTATCTAATCCCTTTACTACTAAAACGCTAATCTGTGCTTCTGGAAACAAGCTCCAAAATTCATTTTCAACGATAACTTTCATCTTTCACCTCTTATTATAAATAATTTCTTTTCTGGCCTTTTTTGACCATATCCCAATCACTTGTAATATTTTTTCTAACCCGAATTAGTAGGCTCTCCAGTTCCCTGGCCTCTTCCCTAGAAAATCCTTTTAGGGCAGAATTCTCTGAATAGTGATGTTCAGCAAGGATAAAAGGATAAAGTGCCTCTCCTTTTTCAGTGACAAACCACTCTTTATTTTTCCGATTTGTACTGGTTATTCCTTGTTTTATTAACCCCTTTTCTTCCAGTTTTTTTACTGAACGAGCAACTGTCGAACGGTCAACCTTCAGTAAATCCGACAAGGCTTCTTGAATGATTCCTGGATTCTCCTTGATTCGTACTAAATAAAGATATTGCCCACGAGCTAGTTCAATATCACGAAACTCAATATTAGCAATAGAATCTAGGGCACGGGCTATAACTCCGATTTCGCGTAATAACGACATGTTTCCTCCCCTCGTATCTATGATGATAGAATAGCACATTTTTGTTGCAAATGCAATAAAAACACTTTGAAAACAAAGCGTCTTTCTTTATTCTTCATTTTTTAAAAAGAATGTGTTATCACGAAACTTTGGATCCTTCAAACTCTGTACACTGGCATTGATAACTGCTCCGATAATCAAAATCTTTGCGATGAGAATAAACCAGAACATCATCACTACCACGATAATGGAGCTGAAAAATCGGACATCGACCAGATGGTTGACATAGTTATTGAAATAGACAGAAAAGATATTCAACAGAAAGACAAGCGTCAGCAAAACAAAGATACTGCCAGGAAAAACGTAGCGAATACGAGGGACTCTGACATTTGGAAGGAAATAGTAGAGCATGACCAAGATGGCAAAGAGCAAGGCATAAATCAAAGGGTCTGTAAAGTCTTGTAGACAATCAAAGAAAGGACTGTCTGATTGCCAGTAAGTTTTGAGGAAGTTGAGCAACATACGCCCAAACATACTCAAAAATAAGGCTAGAGCAAAAAGAATTTGCAAGCCAAAGCTGACGAGTAAACTCATCAGTTGATGGGAGATAATTCCTCGGCTCTTAGCCACTCCATAGGCCTTATTAAAAGCTTTTTGGAGGAAATCCATCGATTTCGAGAAGGTCCAAAGGGCAGACAAGACTGCAAAACTCAGCAAACCAGTCGATGGTTGAGTCAGGACTTCTCGGGCAATCTTTGCGACCACATCATAGACCGTATCCGGCACAAATTCCTTGATGGTGAGCAAAAAATTTGAAATCGGAATTTGAAAATAGGGCAAAATATTGACCACTATCATCAACAAGGGGAAGATTGAAATCAACCAATAGTAGGCAACCGCAACACTGGTCAGTTCACTATCGGCAGCTTGATAAAAATGTAAAAAAGCTTTCAACAAGGGCCGTTCCATCAGCTCTTTCCACCACTTTTTCATGTTGCAATCCTCCTAATACAAGTTGATTTTCTAAACTAATTTCTTCTGACTAATTCCATCATATCATAGGGTAGGGTATTTGCAGCTTCTTTTAGAGAATAATTCTCAAGATTGTTGACATTTTGTCGTAATTTTTTGGCATACTTGGTCGTAATCAATTTCTTCTCTTCGTATTCAAAGATTAACTTACGTTCTAGATAGTAACCTCTTAGCATTTCATCGATATTGTTTGGTTTAATACGATTGATAACACGTTCGACAAAGGCACCACTACCGATAATGGCCGTCTCGCGTAGACGAGACTCTTGCATAAAGCTGATCAGACTACTCTTGTAGATTCCTTTTAGGTTTTCCAAACTTTCGATAATCAGCTCCGTATTCTCCAGATAGAGCTCGGATATTTGATCATAATCAAGAGCTCGAAGGCGACGTTGCTCCTTGTCATTCCAACTACGGAAACTTTTGCCAAAGGTAAACATTTCATGGAGTAGAAAGCGCAGTATCCGTAAAGAAACTAGGAAGTAATAAGTCACTCTAGAAGCGAAATTCCGATTGATACTCTGCTCCATGTTTTTTAGGTAACGTTGGTAAACTCGATAGCCACGCTCGCTGATTCTATTTTCTTCGTAGGCTTGCTCCAAACCATCGCTTTCGATACTCAAGATGAGGAGTTTTAAAGCCTCCCAGTCCTCTTGGGCACTTTTGTTTTCTTGACTAAGGATTAGGTTTTCAATTCGACCGTGATAATTATCAATAGCCGCATAAAGGGGAAGTTTATTCTTATGCCCTTCCAGTTCTTTTTCTAATTCTGCTGTGACCTCATTTAAAATCGCAATGTGCATGAGGTAATCCTTTGTTTCTTCTTGTTCCTCGGAAAGGTGGGGAAGAACTAAGAGACCTGTTAGAAAGCTTAATAGCGTGACACCCGCTACTAGAAAAAGTAAAAGGGGATACTCCTGCTCTAGATTGCTTGGTATGAGAAGAATGGTTGCAATAGATACCGTTCCTTTTACACCAGAGAAGGTCAAAAGGAGCATATCCTTCATGTATTTACGGAGACTTTTCTTGAGGCGGCGTGTTCTCCAAACATAGAAGCCATAAATCATAACAAAGCGAATTGCAAAAAGTAAAAGTGTCAGCAAAACAACCGATACTAATAGTAGTAAGGGGTTATAAAGGGGATTGGTCAGGATAGGTTCTGCTATCATTTCCAATTCCATTCCCAAGATGACAAAGACAGAACCATTGAGCATAAAGGTCACGGTATGCCAAACAGTATCTGTAACAGTATCTACCTGAGCTTCGAGGAGTGTGATTTTTTTGAAACGACTGGCCTTCAAAATCCCTGCAACTACAACTGCGATAATCCCTGAAACATGGATTTCTTCAGCGATAAAGAAGGTCATGAGAGGCAAACTCAGTTCAAGCAAGAGTTCACTCGCTATATCTGTCGCTCGCACACTCAGTAAAAATGTATGCAAGAAACGATTGATCATTGCCGTCACAAAACCGACTGCAAAACCACCAAGGATCGAAAGTGCTAGGGAAGTTCCAGCCTGACTGAGGGAAAAAGCGCCTGTTGTCCATGCAGTCAGTGCCACCCGAAAGGCAACCAAGCCAGAAGCATCATTCAAGAGTCCTTCCCCTTTTAGGATATTAGAAACCCGTTTGGGAAAACGAAAACGTTCAGACAGAGATGCAAAGGCAACCAAATCTGTTGGGCCAAGTGCCGCTCCAACTGCTAAACAGGCAGCTAAAGGAAGAGTCATCCAAAGGAAGTGAGCCATGCCCCCCAAACTCAAGGTAGAGATGAAAATTACTGGAAAGATTAAGTAGACAATGATGCGCCAGTGTTTTAAAACAGATGTAATATCGGCTTCTTCTGCCTCTCGGAAAAGTAAGGGGCCAATAACCATGGCCAGAAACAGCTCTGTATTGAGATGAAAGTCCGTATCGGGAACAAATAAGCCAATCCCAATCCCCAAAAGGATTTGCACAAGAGGAAGGGGCAAAAAAGGCAAAAGTTTATTGGTCGTAGTTGAAACGATTAAGACTAATAAAAATAGAATCAGGTAAATTAGTAGTGTCATCTAGACCCTCCTTAGTCTTTTTTACAACAAAATTCAAACATCTCCTTCTGCTCTTGGATCTTCTGATCAATCTTGGAACAGTCTTTGTGCTCAATTTTTTTCTGGCACCGTTCCATTTCAAGAGCCACTAATTTTTTCTTGATTTTGAGCATTTTCTTGCTCATATGTGCTTCGTCGAGCACCCCGACTGCTCGCTCGTGATGCGTTGACTCGACAAAATTTTGGCGCATAGCCTCTAATTTCTCACGAAGGTATTGTTTATCCATGTCTATACCTTTCTAATTTTTCAATCATAACTAAAAACGGTGGATTGTTAACTTGGTTGAGAGTCCGATAAATGGCAACTGTATACTCTTGTTGGTTCAACTGGCTAACAAAGTCCAAAACAGCATCCCTTTCAATGTCTCCTCCCTCATGACCATAGTAAATCATGATGGCAATCCGTCCCCCTTTGACAAGCAAATGACAAAGCTTCTCTAAAGCCTCAATGGTAGTCTGAGGTCGGGTGATGACTGATTTGTCAGCAGAAGGTAAATAACCAAGATTAAAAATCCCTGCCTTAGCTTCTGTCACAAACTGGTCTAGTATCTCATGACCTTTCAAGATTAACTGGGCATTTTTCATTCCAGCCTGATCCAAACGCTCTTGCGTCTTCTCCAAAGCCTGCTCCTGAATATCAAAGGCATAGACTTGCTTGGCTAGCTTGGCTAAAAAAAGCGTATCGTGACCATTGCCCATGGTCGCATCCACTACGATATCATCCTGAGTCACAACCTCAGCCAAAAAACCATGTGCCATCTCAAGTGGTCTTTTCATTTTCAAACTCCTGTTTTACAGACTTGCATCCTTGCACACTTCCACGACGTCGCATCTCCATCTCAATGCTATTGAGGACTTCCCATTTATTGAGGCTCCACATAGGGCCAATCAGCATATCTCTAGGTGCATCTCCCGTGATTCGATGGATGACGATATGCTTGGGAATGATTTCCAGTTGGTCACAAATGACCTTGACATATTCATCCTGACTCATCAGTTGCAAACGTCCTTCGTGGTAATCCCGCTGCATCCGTGTATTGGTCATGAGGTGAAGCAAGTGCAGTTTAATTCCTTGAATATCATTATCCCTAACACAGCGACGGACATTTTCAATCATCATCTCATGAGTCTCACCGGGCAAACCGTTAATCAAATGGGAAACAATCTCAATCTTGGGATATTTCCTCAAGCGTTTTACTGTTTCAACATACAATTCATAAGAATGGGCACGGTTAATCAAGTCAGATGTTGCTTCAAAGGTGGTCTGCAAGCCCAATTCTACCGTCACATGCATGCGATCCGATAACTCAGCCAAATATTCGATGGTTTCATCGGGTAAACAGTCTGGCCGTGTTCCGATATTGATTCCTACTACACCTGGCTCGTTGATAGCCTGCTCGTAACGTTCCCGAATTACCTCTACTTTTTCATGGGTGTTGGTAAAGTTTTGAAAATAAACCAGATACTTTTTAACATCTGGCCACTTACGATGCATAAAGTCAATTTCCTTATAAAATTGATCACGGATAGGGGCATCCGGTGCCACAATGGCATCTCCAGAACCAGAAACCGTACAGAAAGTACAACCACCATGGGCTACAGTTCCATCCCGATTTGGACAGTCAAATCCCGCATCGATAGGAACTTTAAAAGTCTTTTCTCCAAAAAGTTTTCGATAATAATCATTCAAGGTATTATAAGATTTCATAACTTTCATTATAACAAAAAACACCCACAATCTCAAAAGCCTGACTTTCCTACAAATTCCCTTGTTTCCCATTTCCTTTAGCGTTTTTTTATGATACAATATGGGTATGATTTTAATGAAAATAGCAGCTACTTTATTGTTGGTATTAACCCTCGTGGTCTCCATCATTGTAACAAAACTTTTTAAACTGAAAAAACTAGGACTGAACTTTGCGGATTTAGCTTTTCCACTTTTGGTATTTGAGTATTATCTTATCACTGCTAAAGCCTTTACCCACAACTTTCTACCGCGACTCGGCGTAGCACTTTCACTCTTAGCAATCCTCCTTGTAGTCTTTTTCCTTGTCAAAAAACGAAGTTTTTATTATCCTAAATTCATCAAATTCTTCTGGAGAGCAGGTTTTCTCCTGACCTTAGTCCTCTATATCGCTATGATTGTAGAGTTAATCATGCTCACACCCCAATAAATCCCTAGAACAACTGATTCTAGGGATTTTAATTTATGGAAATTTAAATGTCAGCTAACCCAGATACTTAACAAAGAGCCAGCATTCCTTTTATTTATAAATCTATTTTGTTAAGATCGTTTAAATCTTGCTCGTAGGCGGTCTGCTTGAGATTTCCCAATAATCTTATCCAATAGGTGAGTGCCAAGACTCATTAAACCATAGAGTCCTCCCCCGAGACCTCCGATGAGGGCTACATAAAGGAAACTCCAGAAGCGTCCTGTTGGTTGGAAGAAAAATCCTAAAATCCACTGTAGGAAACCAACCAGAATAAACATGACCAGTGTCAAAATGGTAATCAAGATAGTTCTCTTCAAGATAATCTTACGGCGTGCACCCGTTACCTGACAAATATCTCGGTACATCAGAACATTTGGAATGATAAGTCCGATAGTCGTAGAAATCAAGGGACCGTAGCTGTGGAAAATGGCAATAGCTGGTAACTGCAAGACTAGCTTGGCAAGGGAACCATAGACAAAGTAAAGCACTGCCTTGCGATTGCGAAACATGGCCTGAAGCATAGGAGACAAGACCATATACAAGCCTAAAATAGTAGACTGTAAAACCGCAAAGACAAACAAGCCCATGGCCAGACTATCTGGCTTACCATAAAAGACTGTATAGAGAGGCTCACCCACCATGACGACTCCAACCGTTGCTGGTAAGAGAAACATAAAGAGCATGGTCATACTATCTTGAACTAGACGAGCAGCAGCTCTCAAATCACCTTTTACATAATTTTCCGTCAAAAGTGGCAAACCAACACTTCCAATCGAGACACCGACAGAAATCAAAATCATAGTAATTTTATTAGGGTTGGCTGAGAAATAAGAAAACATGACAACCAAGTCTTCATTGCTGTAGTTGGTAAACCACTTCATACTATTGATAAAGGTCATCTGGTCTAAAATCTGGAAGAGCTGGATGGCTGATCCTGTCAGGATAAAGGGAATGGCTTCCTTGATTGTATCAACCAGGAGTCGCTTACTATTGATCTTATCCCGTGTTTCAAAGACTCTTTTGAGTAAACCTTCTTGGGCAAGGAAGTAGATCAAGACTGCAAAACTGGCCATCATCCCCACAAATGCTGCAAAGGTCGATTGGGTAACGGCTGATAAGTAGTCCCCAGAACCCATCTTCATGATAATAAAAGTAGCCAGCAACATCCAGATAACACGGATCACCTGCTCGGCGATTTGGCTCATGGCATAGGGCTTAAGATTGTTCATCCCTTGGAAGAAGCCTCGGATAACACTCATAGATGGGAAAATCAAAACTGCCCAAGCCAAGCTCTGCATGATGGGAATCAGGTCTTTCCCCACACCTGACAAATCTGCTAACCAGGGAGAAAAGAGATACAAGACCAAAGCAAAGACTAAGCCCAAGCCCGTCATAAAGCTTAGGAAACTCCGAATCAAGGCAAAGCTATGCTCTTCTTCTCGCATGGTATTGTACTTAGCCACTTGTTTGGCGACCGCAACAGGTATACCCGCTGTCGAAATCAGCAAGAACCAGGCGTAAATATTGTAGCCCATGGTAAAGAGTCCATTTGCCTTGGCAGCATAGGTCCCCATCCAGATATACCAGGGAATAATGTAGATAGCCCCAAGGAGGCGACTAATAAAGTTGCTAGCTGTTAGCCAAGCAGTCCCTCGCAACATCTGGGCTTGCTGGTGATTGTTTTCGTTAGACATAGCTTCCTCATTCAATTTTGATAACTAGGAAAAGTTCCTTATCTTCCATTATAAACTTTTCCTTGTTACTTGTAAAATTCGGGCTTGAAGTTTATAATAGAAAGTATGATTAAGATTGAAACCGTATTAGATATACTAAAGAAAGATGGCCTTTTTCGTGAGATTATTGACCAAGGTTATTACCACTACAACTACAGTGAAGTTGTTTTTGATAGTATCAGTTACGACAGCCGAAAAGTAAAAGAAGGAACTCTTTTTTTTGCCAAAGGCGCTGCCTTTAAAAAAGAATACCTCCTATCCGCTATAAGTCAAGGCTTAGCTTGGTATGCCGCAGAAAAGGACTACGAAGTTGGTATTCCTGTTATTGTCGTGAGCGATATTAAGAAAGCCATGAGTTTGATTGCTATGAAGTTTTATAGTAATCCACAAGAGAAACTCAAAATTCTCGCCTTCACTGGAACCAAGGGCAAGACAACAGCGGCCTATTTTGCCTATAACATCTTGGCTCAACACCATCGCCCAGCTATGCTGTCTACCATGAATACAACCTTAGATGGTAAGACCTTCTTTAAGTCTGCCCTCACAACTCCTGAGAGCATTGATCTCTTTGATATGATGGCTCAGGCTGTTAAGAATGGTAGAACCCATCTCATCATGGAAGTCTCTAGTCAAGCCTATCTGGTCAAACGCGTCTATGGTCTGACTTTTGATGTAGGAGTGTTCCTCAATATCAGCCCTGATCATATCGGTCCGATTGAGCATCCTAGTTTTGAAGATTACTTCTACCACAAACGTCTCTTGATGAAAAATAGCCGAGCAGTTGTCATTAATAGCGACATGGACCACTTTTCTGTATTGAAAGAACAAGTGGAACACCAAGAACATGATTTCTATGGTAGCCAGTCAAGTAACCAAATCGAGAACTCCAAAGCCTTTAGCTTTTCCGCTACTGGTAAACTCGCTGGTGATTATGATATTCAACTCATCGGCCACTTTAACCAAGAAAATGCAGTTGCTGCAGGACTTGCCTGTCTTCGTCTAGGTGCCAGTCTGGAGGATATCAAAAAAGGAATCGCTGCAACCCGCGTTCCTGGACGTATGGAAGTTCTCACTCAAAAAAATGGTGCCAAGGTCTTCATCGACTACGCCCACAATGGCGATAGTCTGAAAAAACTGATTTCTGTTGTTGAAACCCATCAAACTGGAAAGATTGCTCTGGTTCTCGGTTCGACAGGCAATAAAGGAGAAAGTCGTCGCAAAGACTTTGGCCTCCTCCTCAATCAACATCCTGAGATTCAAGTCTTTCTTACCGCTGATGATCCCAACTATGAAGATCCAATGGCCATTGCAGATGAAATCAGTAGCTATATCAGTCATCCTGTTGAAAAGATTGCCGATCGTGAAGAAGCCATCAAGGCGGCCATGGCCATCACAAATCAAGAACTCGATGCCGTAATTATTGCTGGTAAGGGAGCTGATTGTTACCAGATCGTACAAGGAAAGAAAGAAGACTATCCTGGAGACGCAGCTATCGCAGAACGTTATCTATAAAAAAATCAAGGGAATATTTCCCTTGATTTTTTAGTCTTCTTTCTTAAATGAGTTTTTAAGACCTTCAACGGCACCTTCTACAGCACCTTTAGCATCTTCAACTACTTCTTTTGCTTTCGCAACTGTTTTTTCTACAGTGCCTTCTGCTTCTGTCTTGCTATCGCCAGTAACTTTACCAAATCCTTCTTTGATAGCACCAGTTGCTTGATCCAATTTATTTTCAAGTGACATAGCTCTGTCTCCTTTGCTTTTAATACGATAAACGTTATCGCTTACATTCAGTTTATGCTTATTCTTTAGCAAAGTCAAACAATCAGCTCAAAATGAAGCCATTAAGGCAAATAGAAAGTCAACCGTTCCTTATCAAAATCAGCAGCTAACTCATACTTTCCATCTTCTTTTTGCACAATATAGCCCAGGACGACCAAACTATCCACAAAGATATCACGGCGTTTCTGCATGAGCTGATCTTTTTTGAGAAACTTGAGCAAAAAAGTGGTCATATACTTGAGAGCATATTCAGGATTGACATCACCCAAAATGGTATAGAGTTCCAGCTGTTTTTCTGTCAAAGGATATTGGTGCTTGACCTTGTAGAAATAGTTGGATAGGGTCATCTTTTCTCTTGCAAAGTCCGTATGTTCGATTAAAATGGCTGCATTGGTTTGATTGCGCAATTCCGTCTCAAAAGTCTTCTCCACCAAGTCTTGATAGACTGGACTGTCCTCTCTGACAAAAATCTCTTTATCAAGGGCTAAATCATCCGTAGATTCTAAAAAAGGGAGATTGAGCGAATAGTGTTTATTTTCCCTTAGAATCAAGCCCGCCTTTATATACTCTTCCATGAGTTTATCAACTGCCACATCTGGAAACTGAGCCTTGATTTCTCGTAGAATCACATCGTCATGCTGGTCCAGATAGTCCACCAAATCTATAAAAAATGGTTGTCGAGTTAAACGGGAGGGATTAAAAATCTGAATCATGAAGATTCCTTTCTTTACATTCTAAAAGGGGGGATGCTGCTAGTTGACTAGGATTGGTCCCTGGTTGATTCAGAGGCACAGGAAGTTCGAGTTTCCTGTAATATTCTCTCCAAAAATCACTAATCTCCTGCTCCCCATCACCAAATTTCATCGATACGCTCTCAAAAATCGGTAGGATTTCAGCGATGTACTGGGAGCAGTAAAAGCCAGACCCATCTGGATAAAAAGAGGCATTATAGGGTGCACCCAAATGTTTGCTAGCTCTCTCCTTTACCAAGTCAACTTCCAGCTCTGGATAGACATAAAGGTCGTAGAGATGAGTCTGTTCAAAAAAATCAGCTGGTTCTTGGCAAATGACCCCTGCTTGCCCACTAGCATGGTAGATCAAACCGTCCAAAAAGATGGCTACATGACTATAGTTCCCCGTAGAAGCCTGGATAGCCTGTCCCATATCTGAAAGGTCCTTCACAAAAATCAAATCACCATTTTCTAACATCTTTCTCTCCTAGAAAAAAAGGAGCCGAAACCCCTTTAGCTATAAGGAAACGTTAGTTTCCTTGTTTAAGTTATCACTCAGGCTATTACCCATTAAAGCTTTCAGTCAACTGAGGCACCACTTGTTTCTTACGTGAAACAGCACCTGGAAGGAAAGCGTGGTTGTTTTCAAGTTTAAAGTTAAAGGCTGATTCTACCTTGTCCATGTTTGATCCAAGAGCAAGGATTTCTGAGTTTGAGTTGACGATATCTGTAATCATCAAGACAAAGTCAGAGTAGCCGTTTGCCGCATTAGCCGCTTGCATTGCTGCTTCAATTTCAGCTTGACGTTCCAAGACTTCAGCAATATCAACAGTATTGACTTGGGCAACACGAACCTTATTTCCGTTGAGTTCAAATGTCTTAGCATCGATGTCAATCAATTCTTCAGCAGATTTGCTAGCCAAGTTTGTACCAGCCTTGAGCATAGCAAGACCGTACTCTTCCAAGTTGACGCCTGCTAATTCTGCCAATTCAGGAGCAATGACTTTATCAGATGGGTGAGTTGTTGGAGATTTCAAAAGAAGAGTATCTGAAATCAAACCTGAAAGCATCAAACCTGCGATTTCTTTAGGAACTGCTACACCATGTTCTTTGAACATGCGGTAAACGATAGATGAAGCTGATCCAACTGGTTCCAAGCGCATGTAAAGTGGGCTTGCAGTTTCAAAGTTAGCCACACGGTGGTGGTCTACAACACCGTAAACTTCTACTTCAGCAATATCTGACACTGATTGTTGGAATTCATTGTGGTCAGTCAAGATGACTTGCTCTGCACCTTCTGCTTTAGCAGATGTGATAACACGCGGTGCTTCTACACCAAAATAGTTCAAAACGAAGGCTGTTTCTTCATTTGGAGTTCCAAGGGCAACAGCTTCCGTATCCAAACCGTATGCTTCTTTTGCAAGGTAGGCAAAGGCTACAGATGACCCGATGGCATCTGAGTCTGGATTTTGGTGACCAAATACTAGAATCTTAGACATGATAATACCTCTTTAAATTTATTCATCTTATTTTAGCACTTTTTTCCTCTTTTGACAAAAGTAAGAGGAGCCAAAAGACTCCTCGTTAGACATCAATATGGTTGACTAGATTTTTCTCTTGATTTTCGGATAAAAATCGTTCTTTCTGTGGACGTTTCTTGCGTTTGAGGAGAGCCTCTGCAGACATGGCTTCTTCCTTAGTGGCAAAACCCTCTACATAGATGAGTTTGACTGGCAAGCGAGCTCGGGTATACTTGGCTCCCTTCCCACTATTATGAACGGCAAGGCGCCTCTTCACATCCGTTGTATAGCCCGTATAGTAAGAACCGTCACGGCACTCCACCACATACATATAAGCCTTATAATCCATAATAAATCTCTTGAATTTCTGGCGTATAAGAACCATCATCATTGTGAACAATGAGTGGTGGCAGGACCTTGAAGCCACTTATCGATCCATCCTTGATAGCTTCGATTAAGAGCATATTGGCCTCCTTCTCTCGTTTAGGATAGACAAATTGCAGGCGCTTAGGTGCCAAATTGTGGCGTTGAAGCATGTCTAAGATATCCAAGAGCCGATCTGGACGATGAACCATGGCCAAACGGCCATTGGATTTGAGAATACTCTGAGCACTTCGACAGATTTCTTCTAGGTTAGTCGCAATTTCGTGTCTTGCTAGGAGGTAGTGTTCACTCTCGTTGAGATTAGAATGCGGATCCACCTTGAAATAAGGCGGATTGCACAAAATCATATCCACCTTACTTCCCTGAATGTGGGCAGGCATATTTTTCAAATCATCGCAGATGACCCGCATCTGCTCTTCCAAACCATTCAACTGAACCGAACGCTCTGCCATATCCGCCAAGCGCTCCTGAATTTCTACAGAGAGAATTTTTGCCTTGGTACGACTACTTGCAAAAAGTCCCACTGCACCATTTCCAGCACAAAAATCCACTATTAAGCCATTTTTAGGGAAGCGAGGAAAGCGCGACAAGAGAACACTATCCACCGAATAGCTAAACACCTCTCTATTTTGAATGATCTTAATATCTGTCGAAAAGAGCTGGTTGATGCGCTCTCCTGGTTTTAATAATTGTTCTTCCATATATTGATTTTAAAAATACGAAATCTAATAGACTAGTTTTTCTCTCTCAGATTGTTGAGGGCTTCCTTTGTCCAGATTGGCATCATTCGCCCAAGTGGTGCAAAACCGTGCTTGATACGATCATTTGAAAAACGTCTCCGTCTTGGTAGCTGGTGTTTTTCTTCCTCCAGAGTGCGAATAGATAGACTAGCTTTACCTGAAAATTCGTCTAAATCAACAACCTGAACTTGCACTTCTTCACCAATTTTCAAAACTTCATAGATATTTTCAATAAATCCTGTCCGAATCTCTGAAATATGGATCAACCCAGTCACCCCTGTCTCTAATTCGACAAAGGCACCATAGGGCTGGATTCCTGTAATACGCCCCTTTAGCTTATCACCAATTTTCATTCTAGTCCTCAATTTCAATCGTTTCAATTACCACATCTTCAACTGGTTTGTCCATGGCCCCTGTCTCAACAGCAGCAATGGCATCCAAGACCGCAAAAGATTCTGCATCTACCAATTGCCCAAAAACAGTGTGACGACGGTCAAGGTGAGGAGTTCCACCTTGCTCTGCATAGATCTCAGCGATTGGTTCAGGCCAGCCACCACGCGCAATCTCTTTCTTAGAGTATGGCAAATGTTGGTTTTGCACGATAAAGAACTGGCTACCATTGGTATTTGGACCCGCATTGGCCATAGAAAGGGCACCACGAATATTGTAGAGTTCTTCTGAAAATTCATCTTCAAAAGAGTTGCCGTAGATTGATTCTCCCCCCATACCAGTACCGGTTGGGTCCCCGCCTTGAATCATAAAGTCCTTGATAATTCGGTGGAAAATCACACCATCATAGTAACCGTCTTTTGACAGAGCAACAAAGTTAGCCACTGTTTTAGGAGCATGTTCAGGGAAGAGCTTGATACGCAAGTCTCCGTGATTTGTCTTAATGGTCGCAAGAGGACCTTCTACTGTTTCAATTTCTACTTGTGGGAAATGCAATTCTTTTTCTACCATACCAAATCCTTCTAAGGCATCAAAAATGCCATCTTCTTCTACTGTTTTTGTAATATAATCTGCTTTTTCTTTAATCTTTTCGTGGGAAACTCCCATGGCAATACTGATTCCAGCATAATCAAAGAGTTCCATATCATTGAGACCATCCCCAAAGACCATGACATTCTCTGGTTTCAAGCCTAGATGTTCCACCACCTTGGCTACACCAGTTGCTTTGGATCCTGAAATCGGCACGATATCAGATGAATGTTCATGCCAACGCACCATGCGAAGTTTATCCGACAATGAATCTGGCAAATGCAAGTCATCCCCTTTATCCTCAAAGGTCCACATTTGATAAATGTCTACTTTTTCATGGAAGTCAGGATTCACATCCAAGTTCGGGTAAATCGGATCAATAGCCTCACTAATCATTTCTGTCCGAGTGGAGAGTTTGGCAGCATGACTGCCAACCAAACCATAGTCAATTCCCTCTTCCTTCGTCCACGAAATGTAGTCTTTAACATCTGACTTCTCAATCTGATTTTGATAAACGACATTTCCTTTTTTATCTTCTATATAGGCACCATTCAAGGTTACAAAAAAGTCAGGCTTGAGATCACGAATCTCTGGAACCACACCGAAAATGCCACGCCCAGAAGCAATTCCTGTCAAAATCCCTTTTTCACGCAACTGCTTAAAGACAGTAGGAATCGTAGCTGGAATAAAACCTGTCTTTGACGCACGCAAGGTATCATCGATATCAAAAAAGACAATCTTAATCTTCTTTGCCTTGTATTTTAATTTTGCATCCATCTCTCTACCTCTTTCAATCTAACTCTTTCCATTATACCATAAAGTAGAGAAATCCCATATCTCCAAAAAATTTGCTATCTCTTATTCTAATTCCTTGGATAAGTACAAAACTAAATCATCATTATTTTGAATAGTGGCATTCATTTCCAACGGTTGGTTTCGATACCAAACACCCGTCCCATCTGGAATATAGCCACGTTTGATGTACAATCTCTGGGCAGGTCCATACCCTGAATGGAGACCAACACCAAGGGTCACCTTATCCGATATGAGCTTAACTCGTTTTTCTGCTTCTTCTAGCAGTTGATTTCCAACCCCTTGATTTCGAAAAGGCTCAAACACATTAAAATCTGATAATTCTGGATAGACTTCTGCAAAAGGACCATGTTTAGCAGAGGGCAAAATGGTAATGTAACCCGCTACAACACCATCAATCTCTGCAACTAAGACTTCTCTCTCCTTGCTTTTCTGTTCCAGAAAATATCTAGCCAAAATTTCCTCTCTACCGGGCCAACCTTGGCTGATAAATCCTTGAGATAGATTTTTAATGTCAGATTCTTGCATTTTTCTAATTGGACATTTCGTCTTCATAAGATGCTCCTTTAAAGCTTTCTCCTACCATTATAGCACGATAATTAAAAGAAAAAGACCTAGTAAGGCAAAAGAATCTTACTAGGTCAAAAAGTAGACGTTTCGAACGGAGCCCTGTAAAAGTCTGAAAAAAGAGGTCCGGTGGACCTGAAAAAAAGACCCAGTGGGTCTTAATTCGCTTTTTTATTTTCCAGCTCATGAAAAAGAGGTCCACTGGACCCTAACTCGCTCTCTCATTTCTATGCTCGTGAAAAAAGACCCACCCGGGTCTTTTTTTTAATCTTCGTTTACGAAAGGCATCAAAGCCATTACGCGAGCGCGTTTGATAGCTGTTGTTACTTTACGTTGGTTTTTAGCTGAAGTTCCTGTTACACGACGAGGAAGGATTTTCCCACGTTCTGAAACGAAACGGCTAAGAAGCTCAGTATCTTTGTAATCAACATATTCAATTTTGTTTGCTGCGATGTAATCAACTTTTTTACGGCGTTTGAATCCGCCACGACGTTGTTGAGCCATGTTTTTTCTCCTTTATAGTTTTAATTGTCCATTAGAATGGTAAATCATCATCTGAAATATCCAATGGATTGGTTGCTCCAAATGGATTTTCATCACGTGAAAAGTCAGGTACTGATTGTGTAGGTGCTGTATAACTAGCAGTTGGTGCAGAATAAGCTCCACCTGTATGTCCTTCACGCACGCTACGGCTTTCCAACATTTGGAAATTATCAGCCACGACTTCTGTTACGTAGACACGTTGTCCTTGCTGGTTATCGTAACTACGAGTCTGGATACGACCTGTGATCCCGATAAGAGAGCCTTTTTTAGCCCAGTTAGCAAGATTTTCAGCCTGTTGGCGCCACATAACGACATTGATGAAATCAGCCTCACGTTCGCCATTTTGACTCTTGAATGTACGGTTTACTGCAAGAGTAAAAGTCGCAACTGCTACATTTGATGGGGTATAACGCAACTCAGCGTCACGTGTCATACGCCCTACAAGTACAACATTGTTAATCATAATTTACCTTCTTACGCGTCAAGTTTGACGATCATGTGACGAAGAATGTCAGCGTTGATTTTTGAAAGACGGTCAAACTCTTTAAGAGCTGCGTCATCGTTTGCTTCAACGTTAACGATGTGGTAAAGTCCTTCACGGAAATCTTGGATTTCGTATGCAAGACGACGTTTTTCCCATGATTTTGATTCAACAACAGTTGCACCGTTGTCAGTCAAGATAGAGTCAAAACGTGCTACCAAAGCGTTTTTCGCTTCTTCTTCAATGTTTGGACGAATGATATAAAGAATTTCGTATTTAGCCATTGATATGTTCCTCCTTTTGGTCTAATGACCCCTAGTCTTTGCAAGGGGTAAGTGAGGTTTGCTCACAATTAACTATTATACTAGAAAAGCTAGTAGATGGCAAGAGAAAAAAGATAAAAGTGAAAAATAACTCTATTTCTTAGAAATAACATTCTCTTTTAGTTCCAAAAATCCGGCCATCTCTTTCAAAATGAAAAATAGCAAAAAGCTGGCTAGTACTAAAATGAACCCTAAGTAAAGAAAGGATACTACAAATCCTAGATAGTCAATCAACCACCCCGTCAGAGGAAAAATGACGATCATACTCAGGCTGAACATCATAGAGTAGACACTTAGCATGGTTGCCCGTACCTCACTTGGGAGTCGCTTTTGTAAATCGTTGTCAAAAATCGGTTGAAAGAGAGCATATAAGGCGTTACTAATCAAATAAATCAAAATATAAATCAGTGGCGTTCCAAAGTAGGAAAGTAAGTAGGTCACTCCCGTCAAGAGTACAAGAATGGGAAAGAGCTTTAAGGCTGAATACCTCTTTCCAATCTTACTTGCTAGATAAACTGCCCAGATATTCAAAGCACTGCCCATCAGCATGACCATCGAAATCTGCCATCCTTCTAGGTCAGGCAGTTGATTTTGATAGTAAAAATAAAACATACACATAAGTGTTCCGATGATTTGGGACAGAATCATCCAGCCAAAAAGACTGGGATTTCTCTGCAACTCCTCTTTGACAGTCAACATAATCATTTTCATCGTCAAACGCTCAGATTTTTGCGCTTTAACACTAGGCTCTTTTAGCATCCAAGTTAGAAAAAGAACGATAATCGAAGTAGCAATCATGATATAGTAGGTCAAGTGCAATTGACCATGGACAAAAAATCCTGCTAAAACCGTCCCTAAAGACCGAGTTCCTTCTGCGACTCCTGACATAAAACTTGAGATAGATAAGTAACGCTCTTTTAATCCAGCCTCCACGGCTGAATCATAAACCATGGCTGCACTCGTCCCCGAATCAAAATTATAAGACAAGGCACTCACCACCATAGCAAGTGCATAAATCAAAAAATTACCTTGTCCTAGTAACATGAGAATAGACGACGCAATCCCAGCTATTCGACTTAAATACAGATTGGTTTTATAGGAATAGCGGTCAGCTAACATTCCCGAGGGAATTTCACAGATGACACTGGTAGCATGAAAAATACTTTCCAATAAGCCAATCTGCCAAAGTGACATCCCATTTTGACTGAGGAATAGAATCCAAAAGCTGGTAATGCCCAAAAAGGCAAAAAATTCCACACCAGCCATGAGACCAATATTCTTCCGATAATTTGGTTTAAACATAGTTTCTCCTTTAACAAGTGTATTTGTATCTTTGTGTTTGTCACTTGTTAAGCTGTGCTTTACATGATCTCCACCTCTTCTTTCTTCTACTTTGAAAAAACGCCCTAAGGGCGTTTGGATTTATTTTATGGTTTGATACGGTGCAACATACGTGGGAATGGAATGGCTTCACGGATGTGTTTAGTTCCAGCTGCGAAAGTTACCATACGCTCGATACCGATACCAAATCCTCCGTGTGGCACTGTACCGTATTTACGAAGATCGAGGTAGAATTCGTATTCTGTACGGTCCATACCAAGTTCTTCCATCTTCGCAACTAATGCATCGTAGTCTTCCTCACGCATCGAACCACCGATGATTTCTCCATAACCTTCTGGTGCAAGCAAGTCTGCACAAAGCACGCGCTCTGGATTTCCAGGAACTGGTTTCATGTAGAAGGCCTTAATAGCTGCTGGGTAGTTCATGACAAATGTTGGTACACCAAAGTGGTTTGAAATCCAAGTTTCATGTGGTGAACCAAAATCATCTCCATGTTCCAAATGCTCGTAGTCTGCATCTTCATCGTTTTCATGCTCTTGCAAAAGGTCAATGGCTTGATCGTAAGTGATACGTTTGAAAGGCTCTGCAATGTAGCGTTTCAAAAGCTCAGTATCACGTTCCAAGGTTTCCAAGGCTTGAGGCGCACGATCAAGAACACCTTGAAGAAGGGCTTTAACATAAGCTTCTTGCAAGTCAAGCGACTCATCGTGTGTCAAGTATGAGTACTCTGCGTCCATCATCCAGAACTCAGTCAAGTGACGACGTGTTTTTGATTTTTCAGCACGGAATACTGGACCAAAGTCAAAGACACGACCAAGAGCCATGGCACCTGCTTCTAGGTAAAGCTGACCTGATTGGCTCAAGTAGGCTGGCGTTCCAAAGTAGTCTGTTTCAAAGAGTTCAGTTGAGTCTTCTGCCGCGTTTCCTGAAAGAATAGGGCTATCAAACTTCATGAAGCCGTTCTTGTCAAAGAACTCATAAGTTGCGTAGATGATAGCGTTACGGATTTGCATCACTGCTACTTGCTTACGAGAGCGGAGCCACAAGTGACGGTTGTCCATCAAGAAGTCAGTTCCGTGTTCTTTTGGTGTGATTGGGTAGTCTTGAGATTCACCGATCACTTCGATGTCTGTAATATCCAACTCATAGCCAAACTTAGAACGTTCGTCTTCTTTGACAATTCCTGTCACATAAACAGAAGTTTCTTGGCTCAATCGTTTGATGACATCAAACTTCTCTAGACCCACTTCCTCACCGAACTTTTCAATAAAGTTTGGTTTGAAGGCAACTCCTTGGAAAAAGGCTGTTCCATCACGCAATTGCAAGAAGGCAATTTTCCCTTTTCCAGATTTGTTGGCAACCCAGGCTCCGATGGTCACTTCTTGACCAACGTAGTCTTTTACATCAATAATCGTTACACGTTTTGTCATAATCTATCTTCCTTTATCGTTAATCTTGTCCGAAGACATCATTACCCACTATTTTACCATAAATAGATTGCGATAGCTAGGTTCTACTAGAAATTTCAAAAGTTTTTAGCCACAAAAATCTTCGCCACTATGACGAAGATTCTGAGTTTTATTTTTCCATAAATTGATGCAAACGGCGAATAGCTTCTTTTAATGTATCCAAGTCTGTGGCATAGCTGAGACGAACATTTTCTGGTGCTCCAAATCCAGCTCCTGTGATCAAGGCAAGGCCGACTTCTTCAAGGATAGCAGTTGTAAACTCTGTCACATCGGTATACCCCTTCATCTCCATCGCTTTTTTAACATTCGGGAAGAGATAGAAGGCTCCTTGAGGCTTGACAACTTCAAATCCTGGCACTTGGCACAAGAGTGGATAAATGGTATTCAAACGCTCTTCAAAGGCTTGGCGCATGGTTTCAACAGAGTCTTGCGGTCCAGTTAGGGCTTCAATGGTAGCATATTGCGATACAGCAGTCAGGTTGGAGGTTGTTTGTCCTGTTAGTTTGCTCATAGCAGCGATAATTTCAGGATTTCCCACAGCATAACCTACCCGCCAACCAGTCATAGCATAGGCCTTAGATACACCGTTAATCACGATGGTTTGCTTGCGAATGGCTTCTGACAGACTAGAGATTGGAACAAATTCGTTCCCGTTATAAACCAAACGACCGTAAATATCATCTGCTAGGATAAGGACATCATGCGCAACAGCCCAATTTCCAATAGCCGAGAGTTCCTCACGAGAGTAAATCATACCAGTCGGATTAGATGGCGAATTGAGAACCAAGACCTTGGTCTTATCTGTTCGGGCTGCTTCTAGCTGCTCTACTGTTACTTTAAAGTGATTGTCTTCCTTGGCCTGGACAAAGACTGGCACGCCTTCTGCCATCTTGACCTGGTCTCCATAGCTGACCCAGTATGGTGTAGGGATGATGACCTCATCACCTGGATTGACCACAGCCATAAAGAAGGTGTAGAGAGAGAACTTAGCACCAGTGGCAAAGGTAACTTCGTTGGCTGCTACAGAATACCCATAATGGCGTTCAAAATAGGTATTAACCGCAGCTTTTAACTCTGGTAGGCCTGAAGCAACTGTATAGAAGGAAGCTCGTCCATCTCGAATCGCTTCTACCGCTGCATCCTGAATGTTTTCAGGAGTATGAAAATCAGGCTGTCCCAAGGTTAAGAAAAGAAAATCCTTTCCCTGAGCTTTTAATGCTTTGGCTCTTGCATCACTGGCTAGAGTGACGCTTTCTTCCATTTCTAGTACACGTTTGGATAGTTTCATATGCCCTCCTTATTGGATCACTGCTCCTGTTTCAAAGTCGACCAGATAGTACTGGTTTCCTGACTTAACTTCCCAAATCGGCTTGTCCTGATAACGACCAAAGGTGATCTTGTCAATGTCGCTAGCTCCTTTTTCCCTCGAAATCGTCGCTGCCTTGTCTTGAGAAATCCCCTTATCAAGCTGATAGACATAAATCTTGTGGTCATTCTTTTCAATCAGTACGGCAATGGCCTCTTGCTTTTTATTATGTCCCAGAACACTGTAATAGCCCTCTAGACCATTGTAGAAATCAACCTGGTCTGTCTTTTCCAATTCTGCGTACTGCTTGGCCAGTTTTTCTCCTTCAACCCTAGCATCTTGATAGGGTTTCATGCTGAGTGATATCAGATAAAGGAAGGAAGTGGTCATGACTAGTACTACCAGAGCAATGCCGATTCCATACTGTAAAAGTAGCTTGTTTTTTGCTTTTTTCTGTCTTAGTTTCACTCGTCTATTTTACCATCTCTCCTCCTTTATTACAAGTGAAGACAGGAACATTCTAAGAATCTTTTCCTATAAAATATAAGTTCTTGTTTTTCTCTCTCATTATTGATAAAATAGCCTTATGAAACAACATTTAAAAGAGAAAATTTCCGATAACCAACTAGATTTAAAAACAGCTATAGTCCTCAATAAAGCCATACGAACTTTTAAACCATATGAAGCCAAGGCTGCTAAAGAATACGGGCTAACACCCACCCAATTTTCAGTTTTGGAAACCCTCTATAGCAAGGGGGAACTGCGCATTCAGGATTTGATTGAAAAAATGCTAGCCACTTCTGGGAACATGACTGTTGTCATCCGAAATATGGTTCGAGATGGCTGGATTTCTAGAACTTGTGACCCCAAGGATCGTCGCTCTTTTTTCCTGAAATTAACACCTGCAGGACGCAGAAAAATCGAAGAGATTCTTCCTGACCATATCGATTCTATCGTAGAAGCACTCAGCATCTTGGAAGATGGCGAAAAGGAAGACTTAATCCGCATTTTAAAAAAATTTAAAAATTTGTGAGCAAAATTATTGCTAATTAGTATTATTTGTTGTAACATAGACGGTAACAAAAGAGTTCGCTCTTTGAATTTTAAACTAAAGGAGACATATCATGTCTAAAAAAGTATTATTTATCGTCGGTTCACTTCGCCAAGGTTCTTTCAACCACCAAATGGCCCTCGAAGCTGAAAAAGCACTTGCTGGAAAAGCGGAAGTTAGCTATCTTGATTACTCAGCTGTTCCTCTCTTCAGCCAAGATCTGGAAGTTCCAACTCAGCCAGCTGTAGCTGCTGCTCGCGAAGCAGTCCTTGCTGCTGATGCAATCTGGATCTTCTCTCCAGTCTACAACTTCTCTATCCCTGGAACAGTGAAGAATTTGCTCGACTGGCTCTCTCGTGCCCTTGACTTGACAGATACACGTGGCTCTTCTGCCCTCCAAGACAAGTTTGTTACTGTCTCATCTGTTGCCAATGCAGGTCACGATCAACTCTTTGCTATTTACAAAGACCTCTTGCCATTTATCCGTACACAAGTCGTTGGTGACTTTACAGCTGCTCGTATCAATGACTCTGCTTGGGCAGACGGAAAATTGGTGTTAGAAGAAGCAACTGCTTCATCACTTGCAAAACAAGCTGACGACCTTCTTGCAGCCATCAACTAATCAAGCAAAAACCAGCTCGAATGAGCTGGTTTTATGCTTATTTCACAAAGACGAGTTCTAATTCACTTGATAAATCAGGTCGGTAGTCAAAGCCGGCAAAGCGGAGCTTGCGAGCTTGTTCGACTGTTTGGACTTGCTCTTCTATCAAGGCGCTCAAAAAGGCGCCACGGGCTTTTTTTGAAATGGTTGAGTGGATTTTCAACTGACCTGCCTTATCCTCCATAAATTTGAAGGTCACCATCTTTTCTCTGATTTCCTTCGAAAATACAGTTTCAAACTCTGATGATAGGAGTGAGAATATCAAGTTCTCATCCTGTAGGGCCTCATCATAGGCTGACTTCCAATGACTCTTTAAAGTCTTACCAGCAACTTTTAACTTCATCAAAAAGTCCAAACGATGAGGAGCCATGGGCGACAAGGCAGGGACAACACCGTATAAAGCCGAGGTAATCAGGACATGATTTTCAAGATAGGTTTGTTCAGCCTCGGTTAACCCATCTCGTTTGATGTGGCGATACATGAGACCATCGAAGAGTTTCAAAGTTGGATAATGTTTAGCCCTGTGATCTTTTAAAGCTTGAATATGCCCGTACTCTTCTTCTGCTTTCTCGGCAGATACCTTATAAAAAGTCTCTAATTCACTAGCTGAGTAATGCGCCAATAAGACAAGGACTGCCTGACTTTCTTCCCTCAAGGGAAGCGCTTCGATACAAGGAAGGTTTGTGTTCATTTCTTTGGCTGTTGGGATTAAAATTTTCATATTGTTAGTGTAGCATATTTTTCAATCACGACCAAGAATTTCATCTTAAAAACCTCGGTTCATACCGAAGTTTCTTTTACTTGACTTTAAAGGTCTTGAGATAGTTATCTTTTCCAACTAGACCTTCAAAGGATTGGCCATTTTCGAGGTAAGGAAGGTCGTCTGACACTGAAGCCTTGACCTTATAAATCTTGCCATCAACTTTAAAGAAGTAGACGGTATCCCCCTTGATGACAGCTGATTTAAGGTCTGAAATCACTCCCTTGAAGTTTTCTACCGTTTCGTTATCCAGATCGAGGTCGTTTTTATTGGCATATTTGCTGAGGAGTTCATCTACCGTAGTTGCTACGATGACGTTTTGGTACTCCACGGCATCGACCAATGCGTACTCCTTGACCAAGCCTGCATTGTCCTTCAAGCCCATGATATAGAGAGGCTTGTCATTGAGATTGACAAGGATAGGAAAGGTAGCCTTGTAGGCCTTCTCCTGAACGGCTCCTTCTGCGGAAGCACGGGCTGATTCTTCGGTTGCTGAAGCTAGATTGTACTTGGTGATTTCACCAGTTCGCATATTTTCAAGGATAAACCCTAGATTACTTTCATCAGCGTTTGCAGAAGTCACCCCTGTATAGAGATAAATGTCATTTCCGATAGAAAGATAGTTATATCCCTCTGTCGTTTGGGTAACGTTTTTCTTAGAGATCAAGGCATTCCAGAAGCCGTCTTTATACTTGCCGTTGTAGTTGATTTGCTCGATGGTTTCTTCGGCCGGATAGACACGGTCCACCCATTCTGGCACCTCATCCAAGCTGTATTCCTTGGTTTCTCCATTGGTGGCGTCTAAGATAATAACAGATGAAGGGCGAGGAACTCCTAGACCAAACTGCTTTTGATAAACGGTTGCTACATAGAAAGGATTGCCTTCATCATCCACCTCAAAGGATGGCGTTTTAAAAATCTTGGTTGGATACTTGATCCGAAGATGGCGTTTGACATCACGATTAAAATACTCGGAGTCTGAATACTTCATCGGCGTTTTTAAATCCACCAATTCTGCATTTCCTGTCACCATATCAACCTTGATATACTCGCCAATTCCCTTGGACTGATTATTAAACCATTTGATTGGGTCGGCATACTCCAAAGGTGTCACCCGATAGGGTTTGCCATCAACCGTCAGCTGGGTGTAAGTATCTGCTGCCACGTACTGGGAGACCTTATCCGTCAGAGAGCCTAGATAACGGTCTCCAATCTTTTCTGCAGTGCTCCGATCTAGGATTGGAACCTTACTGGTATCACTCTTAGGAAAATCTTTAAAATCTTTTTCTGTGATAGACACCACATTAGCATAATTTTTTGCTTGGAAAAAGCTAGAGGTCACTAGGCTTACCAAACCAGCAAGGGCAAAGATAAGGGCCGCAACCAGCAACAATCCTCCACCTAATTTATTAAAATGAAGCCCTTCTAGATTGAGTTCGTTGGCAACCTTTCCATGACGTACGTGAACTGTCTTGAGAAGATTAGTATCCCTTCGAAAACTAAACAAAATCCCCATCACCACCAAATGTCCACATAGGAAAAAGATAAATTCCCAGCTAGTAAGATTAAGTGGCGGTAAAAAGATATACCAAGTCGTTGCGATAAAAACAAGTTCAAAGAGTATACGTTTCATCTGAGTTCCTCCTAAATAATCCGTCCTTCCAAATGATCCAGTTCATGTTGGCAGATCTGAGCTGGAAAACCTGTTAACGTAATGGTCTGCTCCTGCCACTTACTATCACGATAGGAAACCGTAATCGTTTCATAACGAGTCGTCGGTCGCACCCCAGTCAAAGACAAACAACCTTCCTCTGTCTCGTAAGGTCCTTTATAGGAAAGAAGAATGGGGTTAAACATGACCATGGGAACCAAGCCAAGATTAAAGATAATCACACGCTTCTGCACCCCAATCATATTGGCCGCCAGACCGACACAGGTCTCGCGATTGGCCAGCAGGGTATCCTGTAAATCTCTAGCTAGATAAAGGTCTTCCTGACTTGCAGGTTTTGAGACCTGCGACAAAAATAAGGCATCTAGGACAATTTTCTTTTCCATTCTCTTTCACTCCTTGCTACTTTACTTTATTATAGCACAAAAGGGAGCGACTTCTAGTCCTTTCCCTCAAATGCAAAAAAAGCCATCCGAAGATGACTTTCTTTTTAAATCGCATTCTTATCAAGACCAAGTTTACGTTGAACAAACTTGACGATTTCGACGATAAGTATCATTGAGAAGCTTCCAGCTAGAACAATACCCCATTGCGATAAGTCTAGTTTGGTTACGTGGAAGATACCTTCAAGCGGTTCTACAACGATGGTCGCCATCAGAAGGATGAAGGATACCAAGATGGACCAGTTAAAGGTCTTAGACTTGAATGGGCCAACTGTCAAGATGGATTGGTAAACAGACTTGACATTGTAGGCATGGAATAGTTGAATCAAACCAAGGGTTGCAAAGGCCATAGTAAGGGCATCCGCATGAATGGCATGATTGTCACCCACATGAACTGGGTAAGCAATTGCAAGTCCATAAACACTCATAACAATAGCTGCTTGGAGTACACCTTGATAGATGATAGAACTCAAAACACCACCTGAGAAGAAGCTTGACTTACGTCCACGAGGTTTGTGGGTCATAACACCTGGCTCAGCAGGTTCAACACCAAGAGCGATAGCTGGGAAGGTATCGGTTACCAAGTTGATCCACAAAAGATGAACTGGCTGCAAGACGTCCCAACCAAACAAGGTTGATAAGAAGATAGTTAATACTTCAGCAGTATTGGCAGAAAGTAAGTACTGAATAGTCTTTTGAATGTTTGAGAAGACCTTGCGTCCTTCTTCAACTGCGACGATAATGGTCGCAAAGTTATCATCTGCAAGAATCATGTCAGAAGCCCCCTTAGAAACCTCTGTACCAGTGATTCCCATACCGATACCGATATCGGCTGTTTTCAGAGCTGGCGCATCATTAACACCGTCACCTGTCATAGCAACAACCTTACCTTGTTTTTGCCAAGCCTTGACGATACGAACCTTGTGTTCTGGAGATACACGCGCGTAGACAGAGTATTGACCAACGACTTTTTCAAATTCTTCATCTGAAAGTTCGTTGAGTTCAGCACCAGTCAAGACATGGTCTTCCGAGTCATTTTCATCGATGATTCCCAAACGTTTGGCAATGGCTTCCGCTGTATCTTGGTGGTCACCAGTGATCATGATTGGACGGATTCCCGCTTCCTTAGCGACACGAACAGCTTCTGCTGCTTCGGCACGTTCAGGGTCAATCATTCCAATCAATCCAGTAAAGATCAAGTTGTTTTCAAGCTCTTCAGAAGTCAGGTTTTCTGGAATGCTGTCTACAATCTTATAAGCACCCGCAAGAACACGCAAGGCTTGGTGAGCCATTTCAGAGTTGTTTGTGTGAATTAAGTCATTAACTTTCTCATCAATCGGAGCAACATCTCCAGCCTTATCACGAGCAACACAACGTTTCAAAAGTTGATCTGGAGCCCCCTTGACTGCTACGAGGAATTTACCATCTGGTAATGGATGAACCGTTGACATGAGTTTACGATCTGAGTCAAATGGTAACTCAGCTACACGAGGATATTGCTCTAAAAATCCTTTAACATCGTAACCCTTGTCCAAGGCATACTGGATGAAGGCTGTTTCCGTTGGATCCCCGATCAGGTTTCCTTCAGCATCAATCTTGGTATCGTTGGCCAAGACAACTGAACGAAGTAGTGGCATGTCCAAGCCAAGTTCAATGTCATCAGCTGAGTCATGTAGGACTGCGTCATAGAAGACTTTCTCGACTGTCATCTTGTTCATGGTAAGCGTACCAGTCTTATCAGAAGCGATGATTTCAGTCGAACCAAGCGTTTCAACTGCTGGTAACTTACGAACGATAGAGTTTCGTTTGGCCAAAACTTGAGTACCAAGGGCAAGAACGATGGTTACGATAGCTGGGAGTCCTTCTGGAATGGCTGCAACAGCAAGCGCAACAGAGGTCATCAACTCACCAAGTGGATTTTTTCCTTGAATGAAGACACCAACAACAAAAGTAACAAGGGCAATGACCAAGATAGCGTACGTCAAGACCTTAGAAAGGTTGTTCAAGTTTTGTTTGAGAGGTGTATCCGTCTCATCCGCATCTTGGAGCATGCCAGCGATATGACCCACTTCAGTGTACATACCTGTATTGACAACAACACCAAGACCACGACCATAAGTCACATTTGAGTTTTGAAAGGCCATATTGACACGGTCACCAATACCAGCATCTGCAGCGAGCTCGACTGTCAAGTCTTTTTCAACTGGAACAGACTCGCCTGTTAAAGCTGCTTCTTCGATTTTAAGAGAATTAGCTTCTAGCAAACGTAGGTCTGCTGGCACTACATCACCAGCTTCGAGAGCTACGATATCACCTGGCACCAATTCTTTGGAATCAATCTCAGCCATGTGCCCATCACGAATAACGCGAGCAGCTGGACTAGACATAGACTTGAGGGCTTCGATGGCTTCTTCTGCTTTTCCTTCTTGGTAAACACCAAAGGCAGCGTTGATGATAACCACGGCAAGGATAATGATGGCATCTGCGATATCTTCCCCACCAGAAGTTATGACGGACAAGATAGCCGCAGCAATTAGGATGATAATCATCAAATCCTTAAATTGCTCAATAAACTTGACTAGGAGAGATTTTTTCTCACCCTCTTCCAGTTCATTGCGTCCATATTCAGCTAGGCGTTTCTGCGCTTCGCTAGACGAGAGACCTTGTTCAGTTGCTTCAACTGACTTCAAGACCTCTTCAGGACTCTGAGTGTAAAACGCTTGGCGTTTTTGTTCTTTTGACATGTGTCTCCTCCTTGACATTGTGTGCAAAACAAGTTCTCTTTTAGTTTTATGACAAACAAAAAGAGACCTGTTAATCATAACAAGTCTCGCTGTTTAAGATAGTGCCGGAAAACATACTTTTCAGTATACAATTCGGAATGACGACACTATCACAGGTTTCTGCCAGCTACTCCCTTGAGTAGTACTATTATATCAAAATTTGAACAATTTTCAAGGGTTTAAATCAGATGAAACAAGACTAAATTTGAATTTTCCCTTGAAAACCAGTATAATGGTAGAATACTATATGACTAGAAAGGAAGCCCGATGAACCAATCCATGTCAAATCTTAAGTTGGCGGAACGTGGTGCCATTATCAGCATTTCGACCTACCTCCTCTTATCAGCAGCTAAATTAGCGACTGGCCACCTCCTACATTCTTCCAGTTTGGTAGCGGATGGTTTCAACAACGTATCTGATATTATCGGAAATGTAGCCCTCTTGATCGGGATTCGGATGGCTCGCCAACCTGCAGACCGTGACCATCGCTTTGGTCACTGGAAGATTGAAGATTTGGCTAGTTTGATTACTTCCATCATCATGTTCTATGTTGGTTTTGATGTGCTTCGGGACACCATTCAAAAAATTCTCAGTCGGGAACAAACACCCATTGACCCTCTGGGCGCAAGTCTAGGAGTCTTATCTGCGGCAGTCATGTTCGCAGTTTATCTCTATAATACTCGTCTCAGTAAGAAATCCAAATCAAAGGCTCTCAAGGCAGCTGCTAAGGACAATCTTTCCGATGCTGTCACCTCACTTGGGACTTCCATTGCTATCCTAGCCAGCAGTTTCAATTATCCTATCGTGGATAAATTGGTCGCTATTATTATCACTTTCTTTATCTTAAAGACAGCCTATGATATCTTTATAGAGTCTTCCTTTAGTCTTTCAGATGGTTTTGACGACCGTCTGCTAGAGGACTACCAAAAGGCCATCATGGAGATCCCAAAGATTAGTAAGGTCAAGTCCCAAAGAGGGCGTACCTACGGTAGCAATATCTACCTTGATATCACCTTGGAAATGAATCCTGACTTGTCAGTCTATGAAAGTCACGAAATCGCAGACCAGGTCGAGTCCATGCTGGAAGAGCGTTTTGGAGTCTTTGATACCGATGTCCATATCGAGCCAGCTCCCATACCTGAGGACGAGATTTTAGACAATGTCTATAAAAAACTGCTCATGCGTGAGCAATTGATTGACCAAGGAAATCAGCTAGAAGAACTCCTTGCTGAGGACTTTCGCTATATCCGTCAAGATGGGGAGCAGATGGATAAGGGCGCCTACAAAGCTGCAAAAGAACTACCTACTACAATCAAGGACATTCAGATTACCTCAATTAGTCAAAAAACCAAGCTCATTTGCTATGAGCTAGATGGCATAGTCCACACCAGTATCTGGCGTCGCCATGAGACTTGGCAAAATGTCTTCCACCAGGAAACAAAAAAAGAATAGAAAAATCCTGTCATTGCGACGGGATTTTTCTATTCTTCTAACTATCAAACTCACTTAGGTATTCATAGCGTTCGTATTTTTCAAGGAGTTCTTCATTTTTCTCGTCTAGCTCTTTCTGAAGCGTCGCCAGTTTGCCAAAGTCGGAGCCATTTGCCTGCATTTCTTCTTCAATGGCTGCGATACGATTTTCCAAGGCTTCAATATCCCCTTCAATGCTTGCCCACTCCTGCTTTTCTTGGTAGGTCATGCGTTTCTTGTCTTCACGGACCTTGACCACTTTTTCTTTTTCGGCCTTTTGAACTTGATTGGCCATCTCTGTTTCAAAGGCTTTTTCATCAAGGTAGTCGGTGTAATGACCAAAGAAAGGGCGGATGTTACCATTCTCAAAGGCAAGAATCTTGGTCGCTACCTTATCAAGGAAATAGCGGTCGTGGCTGACTGTCAAGACTGGGCCTGCAAAGCCTTGCAAGAAATTCTCCAAGACTGTCAAGGTTGCAATGTCCAAGTCATTTGTCGGTTCGTCCAAAAGAAGAACATTTGGTTTTTCTAGGAGTAGTTTGAGGAGATAAAGACGTTTTTTCTCTCCACCAGACAATTTCTCAATCAAGGTTCCATGCGTCGAACGTGGAAATAGGAACTGCTCTAGCAACTCAGCGATGGAAGTCGTAGAACCGCCACTGGTCTTAACCTCTTCTGCTACTTCCTGCAGGTAATTGATAACGCGCTTGCTTTCATCCAAGCCCTCAATTTGTTGAGAGAAATAGGCGATGCGAACCGTCTCACCGATGATAACTTGACCTTCAGTCGGCGCAAGACTTCCTGCGATGAGGTTGAGAAGAGTTGACTTCCCGACACCGTTGTCCCCAACGATTCCGATACGGTCTTGGGCTTGCACCAATAGATTAAAATCTTGCAAAATGGGCTTGTTCTCATAAGCAAAGGAAACATTCTGAAACTCGATGACTTTTTTCCCAATCCGACTTGTTTCAAAGTTCATGGTCAAGTCTGTTTCAGCAACGCCGCCTGAAACTTCTTTTTTCAAGTCATGAAAACGATTGATACGGGCTTGTTGCTTAGTCGCACGTGCCTGCGGTTGTCTCCGCATCCAGGCCAATTCTTGCTTATAGAGTTGTTCCTTTTTGTGGAGAAGTGCTGCGTCACGCTCATCTTGTTCTGCCTTTAGTCGAACATAGTTCTGATAATTGCCCTGATACTCGGTCAAGCCTGCTCGATCCAACTCGAAAATCCGTGTTGACAAAGCGTCTAAGAAATAGCGATCGTGGGTGATAAAAAGGACGGTTTTCTTAGAATTTTTCAAAAAGAGAGTCAGCCACTCAATGGTCGCAATGTCCAGGTGGTTGGTCGGCTCGTCCAGAAGCAAGAGGTCGTGGTTTCCTAGGAGAACTTGCGCCAACTGAACCCGTCTTCTCAGACCACCTGACAATTCACCAACTGGAGTCGACAAGTCCTGAATACCCAACTTGCTGAGAACCGTCTTGACCTGGCTTTCAATTTCCCAAGCTTGGAGAGAGTCCATTTCCGCCATGACACGTTCCAAACGAGCCTGCTTGTCCTCACTGTAGTTGAGCATGATCAACTCATACTCACGAATGAGCTGGATTTCCTTGAGGTCGCTAGAGAGAACCGTATCCAAAACTGTCTTACTATCATCAAATTCTGGATCCTGGGTCAAGTAGCCAATCTTGTAGTCATTCTTAGCCGAAAAGGGACTGACATCCCCATCAAAGCCTGAAACACCTGATAGAACATCTAAAAGGGTAGTTTTACCCGTTCCATTGACACCAATTAGACCAATTCTGTCCAAGTCATGGATGATAAAAGAAATATCCTTAAAAACGGTCTTGTCTCCAACGGATTTGCTTAGTTTTTCAACGATAAAATCACTCATCTTTTCTCCCTCAGGTAAGCATGGATAGCTTGGCGATCATTTTCCAATTCTCCATCAACAATAGCAAACTCAATCTCTGTTAAAACCTCTCCCAAGGCTGGACCTGGCTGATAACCATATTCCTTGATTAAAACACCACCGTTGATCTGGATTTCTTTCTTATCATGAATGGTTAAGCTCTGGTAAGTTTCAGTGATAGCTTGTGGGTTGACTTCTTTTCCTTGAGCCTGACGAAGACTTTCAGCTTGTAGAAGGGAATCCAAGTCAAAGCGGTAACAATCGCGCTTGCTCAGCTCTCCTTCTTCTCGCAAAGCCAAAATAGTCAGCAAATCTTGTACTTGCTTGGCAAACTGGCGTGAGGTTTTCCACGCCTTCAAAAATGGCTGCGCATCTTTAATCTCCAAAGTCCACAATAGAGCCGCCCAAGCTTGTTCGGAAGATTCAAAAGTGAAATCCGCCTCTAAATCAAACAGTCTGTTGAGCTTGTCTTGGCTTCCTGCCATATCTGGAAGATAGTCATAAGCTCGACTCTCAATCATGGAAGCCAGACCAACTCGCCAAAAAGGTGCCAGCAAGAGTTTATCAAACTCAACGAAGATACGCTCCACAGAAATCTTCTCCAAGAGCGGCGTCAAAGTCTTCATCGCTTTAAATGTTTCTGTCTCAAGTTCAAAGCCAAGACTGGCCTGAAAACGGAAACCACGCATAATCCGCAAAGCATCTTCATTGAAACGCTCACTAGCCACTCCAACTGCTCGCAAGACTTGGTTTTTCAAATCTTTGAGACCATCGAACAAATCAATGATTTCTCCCGTCTCATCCAAGGCAAAGGCGTTAACTGTGAAATCACGACGCTTGAGGTCTTCTTCTAGCGAACGCACAAAGGAAACCGCACTGGGTCTGCGATAGTCCACATAGACATCTTCAGTCCGAAAGGTGGTTACCTCATACTCCTCGTCCCCATCTAAAACTAAGACGGTTCCGTGCTCGATTCCGATATCAGCTGTTCGCGGAAAAATCTGCTTGGTCTCCTCTGGATAAGAAGAAGTCGCGATATCCACATCGTGGATGGGACGATTGAGGAGGGCATCTCGAACAGAGCCCCCAACAAAATAGGCTTCAAAGCCTGCTTCTTTAATTTTTTCCAATACTGGTAAAGCCTTCTGAAATTCAGAAGGCATTTGCGTTAATCTCATAATAAGTGTTCTAATCCATAGACAAGCTCATGACGCTTGACAACTTCTTTGATTCCCAAATTGACCCCTGTCATGAAGGAGCTGCGATCATAGGAGTCATGACGAAGGGTCAATCCTTCTCCCTGATTGCCAAAGATGACTTCCTGATGAGCTACCAAGCCTGGTAGACGAACTGAGTGGATACGCATGCCATCAAAGTCAGCACCGCGAGCACCTGCAATCAATTCTTCCTCATCAGGCGCACCTTGTTGGATAGACTCTCGCACTTCCGCCATCAACTCAGCCGTTTTAATGGCTGTTCCGCTCGGAGCATCTTTTTTCTTGTCATGATGGAGCTCGATAATCTCCACATTGGGGAAATATTTGGCAGCCTGCGCCGCAAATTGCATGAGCAAGACAGCTCCCAAGGCAAAGTTAGGAGCAATCAAGCCACCCAAATCTTGTTCACGGGAAAATGCTTTTAGCTCAGCAATTTCTTCACTAGTAAAGCCTGTTGTTCCAACTACTGGAGCAAAGCCATTTTCAAGAGCAGAGCGTGTATTTTCGTAGGCAACGGCTGGTGTGGTAAAATCTACCCAAACATCCGCTTCAAAACCAACCAAGTCAGCCTTATCATTGAAGACAGGAATTCCCTGCCATTCTGACTCAGACTCAAAAGGATCCAAAACTGCAACCAAGTCCAAGTCTGGATCAGCCAAGACCATCTGACAAGCAGCTTGGCCCATCTTTCCCTTAAAACCGGCAATAATTACTCGAATACTCATCTCTACTCCTGTCTAAGATACAAAGGACGTTAGCTGCCCATGAAAAATAGGGAATGGCACTGACTTTCCATGAAAGACAAGACAGGCATCTTTTTTCAAGAGGCAGGTAGGCCGTGTTCAATTGCTAAGATACAAAGCCTGTAAGAACACAAAGTGAAAATAGGAGTTCTGATCAAGGAGTGCCTACTCCTTGGAAGAACTATCTTTTTCACATAGGGTTCCAGGCGTGTTCAATTATCAAGATACAAAGGACGTTAGCTGCCCATGAAAAATAGGGAATGGCGCTGACTTTCTACGAAAGGAAAGACAGGCATCTTTTTTCAAGAGGCAGGTAGGCCGTGTTCAATTTCTAAGATATAAAGCTTTTAAGAACAATCTAGACGATTGGTGTATAGCTCAAGGCAATACTGCCTTCTCCAAGGTGGGTTCCAATGACACTACCAAAGCTAACAATTGGAATCTCAGAAGTCACACCACTCTCCTTCAAAAGCTGACGTAAATCTGCCGCCTTTTGAGGAGCGTTCCCATGAATGACTGTTATACGGTAGTCCCCATCTTTTGTCAACTCCTTGATGATTTCCACCAAACGTTTGATTGCTTTCTTTTCTGTACGAACTTTTTCGTAAACTTCAATCACTCCTTGGTCGTTAAAGTAGAGGATAGGCTTGATACTGAGGAGATTTCCTAAGATGGCAGCCCCATTTGACAAACGTCCTCCCTTAACCAAGTGGTCGAGGTCATCTACTATGATAAAAGCTGAATTATCAGCAATTTGGATAGCCAACTTCTCCTGAATCTGAGCAAAATCATCGCCTTGTTCTGCCCATTCAAAGACACTCTCTACCATAAATCCTAGAGGGGAGCTTGTGATATGGGTATCCGGAAAGGCGATGGTCAAGCCATCATACTCGTCCAACATGTATTGGATATTCTGATAAAAACCTGAGATTCCTGACGAAAGAAAGAGTCCCAGGACATGGGTATAGCCCTCATCTTTCAAGGAACTTAGAATCTCATCCAATTTGGCAATACTTGGTTGACTAGTTTTAGGCAATTCTGCAGACTGAGCCATTTTTTGATAAAATTCCTCAGCAGTCAGATTGACACCTTCTACATACTCCTCTCCATCAATATTGACAGGAATATCCAAGATAAATAGATTCTCTCTTTGCAGCGTCTTCTCCTCTAAATAGGCTGAAGAATCTGTAATGACAGCTAATTTCATGACTAAAACTCCAAATTGATCCCTGGAAGATCCAAGGCGATTTCTGTTACTTCATACGTCAAACGATTGAGCATGTTCAAACATGGACGTGCCAAGGTTTCGACTTCTTCTTGGTTAAATTCGCTTGGTTCGTTGACAATTCGACCTTCCACATGGTTAACTTGAGAAATTGTTCCGCTGATGACAAATTTGTCAAAGACAATCATGAAACTCAAGATAACGACTAAAGAAGTCACTTGATTTTCTTGGTCATGTTGGAGTAACTGAAAGTTCACGTCTACCTTGGTTTCAGGAGCTCCATTTTCATTTTCCCATTCAAAGTTACGAGCATCAAAGTGATACTGGCTAACAAATTCTTGTTCTCGTTTAAGATCCATTTTTCTCTCCCATTGCTACAATTTACTATGCAATTGTACCACATTTTTATCATTTCATCTAGTTTTCTAGGCTTTAGTCAATTCCGATTTCATCTTTAACAACAGCAGCAATCGTATCTACGTAGTAGTTAACTTCTTCTGTCGTAGGAGCTTCTGCCATGACGCGCAAGAGGGGTTCTGTTCCACTTGGGCGGACAAGGATACGACCGTTCCCTGCCATTTCTTCTTCCATCTTTTCGATGATAGTTTTAATGGCTGGTACTTCCATAGCCTTTTCTTTCATAGCATTTTCCACTCGAATATTAACCAGTTTTTGTGGGTAAATCGCCACTTCTGATGCTAGTTGAGACAAGCTCTTGCCTGTTTCTTTCATGATTTTTGTCAATTGGACAGCTGATAATTGACCATCACCAGTTGTATTGTAATCCATCAAGATAACGTGACCAGACTGTTCACCACCAAGGTTGTAGCCTGATTTTCTCATTTCTTCGACGACATAGCGGTCACCAACAGCAGTCACTGCCTTGTTAATACCAGCACTTTCCAAGGCCTTATGGAACCCAAGGTTAGACATAACCGTTGTCACGATGGTGTTTTGAGCCAACTGGCCTTTTTCAGAAAGGTATTTTCCGATGATGTACATGATCTTATCACCATCGACGATGTCGCCATTTTCATCAACGGCAATCAAGCGGTCACTGTCTCCGTCAAAGGCCAAACCAATAGCTGACTGACTTTCTTTGACCACTTCTTGAAGAGCTTCTGGGTGTGTAGAACCCACATTCAAGTTGATATTAAGACCATCTGGTGTCTCACCGATAACTGTCAACTGGGCACCAAGATCAGCGAAAATCTGACGGGCACTTGTAGATGCTGCACCGTTTGCTGTGTCTAAGGCCACTTTCATTCCTTCAAGAGGAGTTCCAGTTGAAACAAGGTAGCCCTCGTACTTACGCAAGCCTTCTGGATAGTCCACTAAGGTTCCTAAACCTTCTGCACTTGGACGAGGAAGAGTATCTTCAGCAGCATCTAGCAAGGCTTCGATTTCTGCTTCTTTTTCATCATCAAGTTTGAAGCCATCCCCACCAAAGAACTTAATCCCATTATCAAGGGCTGGGTTGTGGCTGGCAGAAATCATAACACCTGCACTGGCTCCCTCTGTTTTTACCAAGTAAGCTACTGCTGGTGTTGCAAGAACACCGAGTTTGTAAACATGAATCCCTACAGAGAGGAGACCTGCCACCAAGGCAGATTCTAGCATTTCTCCTGAGATACGTGTATCACGTCCTACAAAAACTTTAGGAGCTTCCGTTTCGTGTTGACTGAGAACATAACCACCAAAACGTCCCAATTTAAAGGCCAATTCTGGCGTCAGTTCTACGTTTGCTTCTCCACGGACTCCATCGGTCCCAAAATATTTACCCATTTTATTTATCATCCTTTTCTATTATTTATTATTGTTTAGACGAATCTGATTTCGTTTCTGAACTCGTTGAAGACGAACTGCCCTCTGAGGAACTTGTTGACGAGTTACTCGAACTAGACGCTGCTATTTTTGTTGTAATTTTCATAGTTGTGTCAAACGGCATAATGACACTTGGCAAGACATTGCCATTTTTATCAACTGCTTGTAGAGGAACAGAAGCCGAGTAGTTACCCGTTATCCGTTCACTCGTCGGTAAGATGGCAATGACACGATCTACTTTGGAGAGGGTCTCCTCATCACTAATAACCGTTACTTTTTCATCTGACACAGTAACCGTATCGATTTTCACGCGAGAATCAATCTGACTAGGATCAATCTCTGGCACAACGATTACATTGCCTCGTTTTGCTTTTTTACCGACCTTCACTGTTATCTTTTGCGGTGTTGCAACAGCGGTCAAACCACTTGGTAGATTTTCTATGTTTAGAGGAACTTCTATTGTTCCAACACTGGCATTGGTTAAGTCAGCTGTCACCTTGAATTTCCGAGTGCTTTCCTGCATTTCGCTCGCCAATGCAACTCTGTTTGACCCTGTCAGAAAGACGGTCACTTCAGATGTAAAGCCACTGATAAAATACTGATCGCTGTCGTACTGAATATCGATTGGGACATTAAGAACCGTATTGGTATAGGTTTCTGTCCGCACCTGTCTGGCACTATTATTATTCTGATAGTTTGTAGAAGTCGCATAGATAAAGAGGATGCAGGCGAAAAAGAAGGAAGAAATGATATAAAGACTATTTTTTCTCATGTTTCAATCCTCCTAGCAAGCGCTCTTTCAGACCATGTTTTTCCTCTGATGTTGGAAGCAGAATTCTTCTCAGTTCAGATTCAAACTCTTCCAAGGTCAAATCGTGCTTAAAGACTCCATTATAGGTGATTGAGATCCCACCCGTTTCTTCCGAAACCACAAAGGTAAGAGCATCTGACACTTCCGACAAACCAATCGCCGCCCTATGCCGTGTTCCAAACTCTTTGGAAATCTCTGTATTTTCAGTTAGTGGCAGATAGGCTGAGGTGACGGCAATCCGATCTTCTCGGATAATGACCGCTCCATCGTGCAAGGGAGTGTTAGGAATAAAAATGTTGATGAGCAATTCAGCTGAAATCTTGGCATCTAGGGGAATCCCCGTCGAGATGTATTCCTGCAAGGTTCTCACTCGCTGAACAGCTACCAGAGCACCAATTTTACGCGGGCTCATGTACTCGACTGATTTGACAAAGGCACGAAGCATCTGCTCTTCTGCACTAATCGGAGCATTGGAAAAGAAATCCGTTGCCCGACCCAACCGCTCTAGACCCGTCCGAATCTCTGGTGAAAAGATGACTACTGCTGCAATGACCCCGTAGGTGATGATCTGATTGATCAACCAGGAAATGGTCGTTAAACCAATCATATTAGAGAGAATTTGAGCTAGAATGAAGACCAAAACTCCCCGCACCAAGATCATGATTTTAGTCCCTGCAATGGCCTTTGTAAAATGATACAAAATATAAGTCACAATCAGAATATCAATCAGATTGATGACGATACTCCAAGGGCTTGAAAACAAACTCGTCCAGTATTGCAAGTTGGAAAATTGCTGAAAATTCATCCCTGGTTCCCTCCTTATCAAAACACGTTCCGTTCTATTATACCATTTTCTAACAATTTTTTCCCTATCCCACTTCATTTTAATTTGATTAAAAATATGATAAAATAAACTGATTAGAAAAAACGAAGGAGAAATCATGTCTCAACTCTATGATATTACCATTGTAGGTGGCGGTCCCGTCGGGCTCTTTGCTGCCTTTTACGCCCACCTACGCCAAGCCAAAGTCCAAATCATCGACTCTCTTCCCCAGCTCGGTGGTCAACCAGCCATCCTCTACCCTGAAAAGCAAATCCTTGATGTGCCAGGCTTCCCAAACTTAACTGGAGAAGAGCTAACCAATCGCTTGATTGAACAGCTAAACGGCTTTGAAACACCTGTTCACCTCAACGAAACCGTTCTTGAAATCGAGAAACAAGATCAAGGATTTACCATCACTACCAACAAAGGAAGCCACCTGACTAAAACAGTCATCATTGCCATGGGTGGCGGCGCCTTTAAACCACGTCCACTCGAATTAGAAGGTGTTGAGGATTATGAAAACATCCACTACCACGTTTCCAACATTCAGCAATATGCTGGCAAGAAAGTGACCATCCTTGGTGGTGGGGACTCAGCAGTGGACTGGGCTCTAGCTTTTGAAAAAAATGCGCCAACCACTCTCGTTCACCGCAGAGATAATTTCCGCGCCTTAGAACATAGTGTGCAAGCTCTGCAAGAATCATCTGTAACCATCAAGACACCTTTCGTTCCCAGCCAACTTCTTGGAGATGGAAAGACACTCGACAAACTAGAAATCACCAAAGTCAAATCAGATGAAACTGAAACTATTGAGGTAGACCACCTCTTTGTCAACTATGGTTTCAAATCATCTGTCGGCAATCTTAAAAATTGGGGTCTGGACCTCAACCGCCACAAGATTATTGTCAACAGCAAGCAAGAATCCAGCCAAGCAGGTATCTATGCTATCGGCGACTGTTGCTACTATGAAGGTAAGATTGATTTGATCGCTACAGGACTGGGTGAAGCTCCAACAGCTGTTAACAATGCCATTAACTACATCGACCCTGAGCAAAAAGTGCAACCAAAACACTCAACAAGCTTATAAGAAAAAAACCACGGATCAACTGATTCGTGGTTTTATAGTTCATCTGCAATCTTGTTTATTTTTCTGAGTCTGTGGTTGACACCACTTTTGGTCAGGGGATTGCTCAAGCTATCTGCTAACTGCTGGATAGAGTAGTCCGGGTGCTGGATTCGCAACTGAGCTACCTCCTGCAAATCCACTGGTAAATTTTCCAAACCCATTCTATCTTTGATTTTACTGATATTATTAATGGTCTTCATACTGGCAGAAACCGTCCGAGCGATATTGGCTGTTTCAGCGTTATTGGCTCGATTGAGATCATTACGGGTTTCACGCAAAATCTTGACGCGCTCAAAATTATCACGCGCCTGCATGGCCCCAATCACGATCAAGAAATCCATGATGTCTTCTGCCCGCTGGAGATAGGTAACTGCACCTTTCTTGCGCTCAATGATCTTGGCGTCCAGCAAAAACTGCTGAAGGAGAGAGGCCAGCCCTTGGGCATGGTCCAGATAAACGGAACTGATCTCCAACTGGTACTTGCCAGACTCAGGATCTCGGATGCTACCATTTGCCAGAAAGGCCCCACATAAGTAAGCACGACCAGCTTCTTCGTCTGCTAAAATATCAGGATTGATACCTGTCTCCAAACCAAAGAAGGAATCCGCAAGCCGCAAATCAGCTAAAAGCTCCTGCACCCTCTCATCGGTATAGACCGTGTAGACACGATTCTTACGAAGATTGCTTCTCTGATAGTGTCGAATCTCTGACTTGATATCATAAAGATGAAGAAAGGACTCATAGAGGTGACGAGCTAACTTGGCATTTTCAGTCACGACGGACAAGGTCAGGCCTGAAGTCGAGAGACCGATACTGCCAGACATCTTGATGATGGCAGACAATTCATGACGACTGAGATGGTGTTGACCAAGAATTTCCTCTTTTACTGCAACTGTGAAACTCATTTTCTCACCTGTATAATGCGCATCAATTCATCCACAATTAAATCTCCATCATGGAAGGCTCCTCCATTTTCCAAACGAAGGAAGTTGGATGAAATCACACGAGGGACCTGCTTGCAAAGACTAGCAAAGTCATGCTCTACCTGAACCAAATATTCATCAAAACGGTTGGTATTCATGTATTCTCTAGGAACCTTTTCGATATTGACCAAGACCGTATCAATAAAAGGCCGACCTAGATGTCTATGGAGGACTTCCACGTGGTCACTGTCTGAAAAGTGCTCTGTTTCCCCACGCTGGGTCATGATATTGCAGACATAGGCTATCTCTGCCTTAGTCTCCAAGAGTGCTTGCCCAATCTCCTCGATGACAATATTGGGCAAAATCGATGTAAAGAGGGAACCAGGCCCCAAGACGATCATGTCACTCTCGAGAATGGTAGTAACCACTCGGCGACTTGCCTTTGGCTTTTCGTCATCCAAGGTATTGGTCACATATACATGGTCAATCATGCCAGGATGATCCGCAATATGGCTCTCACCCGCCACCTCTGAACCGTCTTTAAAGACTGCATGCAAGGTCAGAGGCTGATCGCTTGATGGGTAAATCTTTCCTGTTGTATGAAAAAACTTACTGAGTAATTGCATAGCATTATAGGTAGAACCTTGCATTTCAGAGAGTCCTGCTATAATGATATTCCCTAGGGGATGACCCGCAAAAGCTCCAGCCTCTTCTGAGAAACGGTACTGAAAAACCTTCTCATAAAACTTAGGCATATCTGACATGGCCACCAAAACATTACGAAGATCTCCAGGCGGTGTCAGCTGTTGGATATTCTTTCTTAGCTCACCAGAAGATCCGCCATCATCGGCTACCGTTACGATGGCTGCGATGTCAACATCCTTTTCCCGTAAGCTTTTCAAAATGACGGGGATACCGGTTCCTCCACCAATCACCGTTATTTTTGGTTTTCTCATGAACGGTTTACCGTTTCCTTTCTTCTGTCTTTGTCACGATGGCTTTCATTGACAGGCCAGTTTTTAGCAAGATCCTCAGCGATTCGCTTGGCAAAGGCAACACTACGATGCTGTCCACCTGTACATCCCACTGCAATGGTTAAGACGGACTTGCCTTCTTTTTTGTAACTTGGCAAGATCGGCTCAATCAAGGCTAGCAAGTGCTGATAGAAACTTTCAGACTCTTCATGATTCATCACATAGTTGTAGACAGGCTCATCCAGCCCCGTTTGATTACGCAGCTCTGGTAGGTAATAGGGATTTGGCAAGAAACGGACATCAAAGACCAAGTCTGCATCAATAGGGATACCATACTTAAATCCAAAAGACATGACCTCGATACGGAAAGACTGGGCCTGTTCTTGGTCTGAAAATTGCTCAGCAATGGTTTTACGAAGTTCACGCGGAGTGAGTTCTGTCGTATCCACCACGTTTTGACTCATGTTTTTCAAAGGTGCCAAGAGTTCACGTTCTAGCTTGATGCCATCTAAAATCCGACCATCCGCTGCTAGAGGGTGACTCCGTCTGGTTTCCTTGTAACGAGAGACCAATTCCTTATCTTTTGCATCCAAAAAGAGAATTTTGAAATCCAATTCATCCTGGTTTTCCAATTCATCCAAAACAGCCTGAATCTCCGAGAAGAAGGAACGACTACGCATATCCACTACCAAAGCCAGTTTGTGATCATCATCCTTGGTCTCAACCAACTGTAAAAACTTTGGCAAGAGGGCTGGTGGCATATTGTCAATGGTGAAATATCCCAAATCCTCGAAAGACTGAATGGCTACCGTTTTCCCTGCACCACTCATCCCTGTTACAATCACAAGGTGAAGTTGTTTTTTTGTCATCTATCTCTCCTTATATCAAAAAAAGTTTGGCAGAGCCAAACTTCAACTAGCTTATCCAATCTCTGCGATCACTTCAATTTCGACTTTTACATCACGAGGAAGACGTGCAACTTCCACAGCTGAACGAGCTGGAAATTCCTCTTTAAAGGCCGTTTGGTAAACCTCGTTAAAAGGAACAAAGTCATTCATATCGCTCAAGAAGCAAGTTGTTTTGACAACATGGTCAAAGTCTGTTCCTGCTTCTGCCAAAATAGCACCGATATTTTTCAAAACTTGTTCGGTCTGTTCTTGGATCGTTTCTCCAACTATTTCCCCAGTTTCAGGAGATAGGGGAACTTGACCGCTAGCAAACAAAAGATTGCCAACGATTTTCCCTTGAACATAAGGTCCTATAGCCTTTGGAGCTTTGTCTGTATGAATTGTTTTTGCCATTTCTTTCCCTCACAATTTTTCTAATATTGCATTCCAAGCTTCATCCATCCCTGCCTTGCTGACAGATGAAAAGAGGATGAAGTCGTCACTTGGGTCAAAGTTTAATTTCTTTTTGATTGCTGATTCGTGCTTGTTCCATTTACCACGAGGAATCTTGTCCGCCTTGGTCCCAACGATGATGACCGGAATCTCATAATACTTAAGAAATTCATACATCTGTATATCATCTGCTGACGGGTCGTGACGGAGATCCACCAAACTGACCACGGCACGGAGATTTTCCCGAGTTGTCAGGTACTCCTCAATCATGCGCCCCCACTTTTCACGTTCCTTTTTGGAAACGCGGGCATAGCCATAACCTGGTACATCCACAAAACGCATCTTGTCATCAATGTTAAAGAAGTTAAGGAGCTGGGTTTTCCCAGGTTTCCCTGAAGTACGGGCTAGATTCTTGCGGTTGAGCATGGTGTTGATAAAGCTGGACTTCCCAACATTTGAACGACCTGCAAGGGCAATCTCTGGCAGTTCATCCTGCGGATAGTGGGACTTGTTGGCTGCACTGAGCAAAATTTCAGCATTGTGTGTATTGATTTCCATAGTCACCTCTAGGCTGTTTCTAGGATTGGTTTTTCCGTTCCATCGACAGCTTCTTTTGTGATGCGGACTAATTTCACATTTTCCTGACTCGGTACTTCAAACATAACATCTAGCATGGTTTCTTCGATGATGGAGCGAAGACCACGCGCACCCGTTTTGCGTTCGATGGCCTTATTGGCGATTTCTTGTAGGGCTTCGTCGTCAAATTCCAACTCGACATCATCATAAGATAGCAAGGTTTGGTATTGTTTGACCAAGGCATTTCTTGGCTCTTTCAAGATACGAACCAAGTCATCGACTGTCAATTGCTCAAGAGCTGCAAAGACAGGCAAGCGTCCAATCAACTCAGGAATAATACCGAATTTTTGAATATCTTCGGCAATAATTTCTTGCATGTAGGAGCTGTTTTCATCAATCGCCTTGTTATTTTGGCCAAAACCGATGACTTTTTCTCCCAGACGTTGTTTAACGATTTCTTCGATGCCATCAAAAGCACCACCCACGATGAAGAGGATATTTTTAGTATCCACCTGAATCATCTCTTGTTGCGGATGTTTGCGTCCACCTTGAGGCGGTACACTGGCTACAGTTCCCTCAATAATCTTGAGAAGAGCTTGTTGTACCCCTTCACCCGAAACATCACGTGTGATAGACACATTCTCACTCTTCTTGGCAATCTTGTCAATTTCATCCACGTAGATAATACCACGTTCTGCACGTTCGATGTTAAAGTCAGCGGCCTGCAAGAGTTTGAGGAGGATATTTTCCACATCCTCACCCACATACCCAGCCTCAGTCAGAGCTGTCGCATCAGCAATAGCAAAAGGTACATTCAAGCTCTTAGCCAAAGTCTGAGCCAAGAAAGTTTTCCCAGAACCAGTTGGACCAATCATCAAGATGTTTGACTTCTGCAAATCCACATCTTCTGACTCTTCACGCGTATCGTGGAAATTGATGCGTTTATAGTGATTGTATACAGCCACTGCCAAGGCACGTTTGGCACGATCTTGACCAATCACATAGTGGTTTAAGATATTGAGGAGTTCGATTGGTTTTGGTACTTCAGACAAGTCTGCCAAAACTTCCTCGGCCAACTCCTCCCGAATGATTTCTTGGGCCAACTCCACACATTCATTACAGATAAAGGCGTTGTTCCCAGCGATTATTTTCTTTACTTCTTCTTGGCTTTTGCCACAAAATGAGCAATAAACCATCATATCATTTTTCCTATTTGTAGGCATGATTTCCTTCCATTCTAATTTATCATTCTATCTAAAATAAGGTCATATAAAAAGCGTGGACACTGTTCACCAGATTGGTAAAAGCATTCAACCAGAGTAAAGCAGACAGTCCATAGCGCTTCTTACGAAAAGCCTGTGCTCCAGTCAAAATACAGATCACACACAAAAAAGCTGTAAAAAATCCAAATATACTGCGCTCCATTAGACTTCCTTTCTATCTCGGTATTCGATGGTAAAATCATAGTCGTTTTTCTCATCTCGGGTGTAAGATTTGCTTGCTACTGTCTCAAAACGAGACAAGTCAAACTCCTCAGGGAAATAGGTATCTCCCTCTACCTGAGCATGAATCTGCGTCACAATGATTTCATCTAAATACGGCTCAAAAGCCTGAAAAATCTGCTTTCCGCCAATGATGTAGAGATTTTTTTCCTGACTCTGATACCACGCTAAAACAGACTCCACATCTTGAAATACGAGTGCCCCATCTATGACTTCTTCGCTATTGCGCGTTAAAATCAGGGTTTGACGTTTTGGAAGCAGACGACGTCCCATGCCATCAAAGGTCACTCGCCCCATCAGTATAGCATGATTCAAAGTTGTTTCCTTAAAATGTTGTAATTCTGCTGGCAAATGCCAAGGAAGACGGTCTTCTTTACCAATCACACCTTTTTCATCTTGGGCCCAAATGGCTACGATTTTCTTTGTCATGCTTCCATCCTTTTTATTGATACTACTATTTTATCAAAAAACTCCTAAAAAGACTGGTTTCAAATGCTCCCCAAAGAGAGAAAAGAAGCAGGCTAGCCTTAGCCTGCTTCACCTGTCACTAGGACATGCGTTTTTTTGCTTCTGATTCAATTTTTTCGACCACTTCTTGGATACTCAATCCAGTTGTGTCAAGGTAAACTGCATCCTCCGCTTGTTTGAGAGGCGAGGTTTCGCGATGACTATCTTTGTAATCACGTGCCGAAATCTCTTCTTTCAGAGTTTCCAGGTCCGTCTCAATACCTTTAGCAATATTTTCCTTGTAACGACGCTCTGCTCTTTCATCAACAGAAGCCACTAGGAAAATCTTGAGTTCAGCTTGTGGTAAAACAACTGTCCCGATATCACGCCCATCCATGACGATACCACCTTGCTGGGCAATCTCCTGTTGGAGAGAAACCAGTTTCTCACGTACTTCAGGAATGGCAGCAATGCTTGAAACCTTGTTGGTCACTTCATTTTGACGAATCGGATGAGTAATCTCAACATCCCCTACAAAGACAAGCTGTTCTCCAGTTTCTGAACGTCCAAAACTAATGGGGTGTTGGTTAAGAAGCTCAAGAAGTTGGTCTACATTTCCTGCATCCAACTGGTGTTTGAGAGCTATATAAGTCGCAGCACGGTACATAGCACCCGTATCGAGATAAGTGTAACCAAAATCCTTAGCGACAATCTTTGCGACTGTACTCTTACCACTAGAAGCAGGACCATCAATAGCAATTTGAATTGTCTTCATTTCCGACTCCTATCTAGTCTTGATGACATCACCAGGGTTGGCAAACCAAGTTCCTGATGACATATGAGAAGGATTTAGAGCTTCTAGCTGGGCAATGGAAATCCCTGCACGCTGAGCGAGAGCTGCTTCTCCTTCTCCAGGTTGCACAGTAAGCGTTCCTTCACCCTCTGTGTGTTCTTCTGAACTGCTCTCTGAAGATGTTGATTCTTTCGTTTCTTGAGCTTTACTAGTAGAGGAAGAAGACTCTTCCACTTTAGAGGTTGACGATGGAGCTGAAGAATCATAAAAATCCTTCAAAGCTGCCGTGCGGTTACTTCCTCCAGTAGAAAGGTAAATCAATACGACAACCATCGCTACAACGATTACAAAGAAGAGGCTAGCTAGAATGGTCAAGACACGATTGGCAACAACGCCTTTCCCTTTTTGTTTACGGCGACGACGATCTGTTCTTGATTCTTCCTCATTGTTTTCATAAATATCTTCTTGCCACGGTTCTTTTTCCATACCTTACTCCTTGTATTTTTTAAACTTTCTTATTACAATATAAATATGAAACTCACACTTATACCCGAACGGTGCATCGCCTGCGGGCTTTGCCAGACCTATTCTGAACTCTTTGATTACCATGATAATGGGATCGTTCGCTTTTATGATGATCCTGATGAACTGCAAAGAGAAATCGCTGAGACCAGCGATGTTCTGGAGGCTATCAAACAGTGCCCTACACGTGCACTTCTCAAAGATCCATCATAGTTTAAAAGGGAGATTGATTTTGTAGATTCTTTTTATCACTTTAATCCCTTCATCTACTAGTTTAGCATATTTCTAGGTAAAATTATAGTCTTTTCTGGTTATTTTTCCCTTCGAAAATAGAAAGATCACTTTTTTCTTTGACGAGATAGAGTGGTCTTTTTTTGGTCTCTAGATAAATCTTGCTGATATACTTACCGAGAATCCCAATAGTCAGGAGTTGAATCCCTCCAAGAAAGAGAATGACAGCCATCAGAGAGGTCCAGCCAGATGTCGGATTCCCCAAGATAAGGGTCCGAAATACCACAAAAACAGTCATCACAAAAGAAATAAAACAAGATAGAAGTCCCGCTACAAAGGCTATACTCAAGGGAAAATCTGAAAAGTTGAGAATCCCTTCAATCGAGTAGAAAAAGAGCTGTCTAAAACTCCAACTAGTCTTGCCAGCCTGTCGTTCAACGTTTGGATAATCAAGATAGTGCGTTTTAAAGCCCACCCAGGCAAAGAGTCCCTTAGAAAAACGATTGGACTCGGTCAAGGCTAAAATAGCATCCACCACAGATCTTCTCATCATCCGAAAATCACGAACACCTGATGGCAGGGCTACTGGGCTGATTTTTTGCATGAGGCGGTAAAAGATGTCAGCGCAGAAACTGCGAAAGAAGGGTTCTCCCTCCCGACTGGTTCTCCGTGTCCCAATACAGTCTAAATCTGCATTCTGGTCTAGTAAGGCTTTCATTTCAAGCAACATACTAGGAGGATCCTGGAGGTCTGCATCCATCACGACCACTAGGTCTCCAGTCGCATGCTGCAAGCCTGCATACAGAGCCGCTTCTTTCCCAAAATTTCTCGAGAAAGAGATATAATGTACCGCAGGATTTTGTACCCGATAGGCCTTCAAAAGCTCCAAAGTGCCATCGCTTGAACCATCATCCACAAAGACATACTCGATCTCTGCTCCTAATTCTGGAAGCAGTGCTTCAACAGACTGATAAAAAAGAGGAAGTACTTCCTCTTCGTTTAAACAAGGGACAATGATTGAAATCATCATCTTAGTCTTCAAATCCATTTGGATGCTTGCTTTGCCAACGCCAGGCGTCTTCACACATTTGGGTGATGTCGAGTTCCGCTTCCCAACCGAGTTCTGCTTTAGCTTTTGCTGGGTCTGAGTAGCAGGCAGCGATATCACCTGGGCGGCGTTCTACGATGCGGTAAGGAATTGGGCGTCCCACCGCTTTTTCCATGTTTTGGATAATTTCAAGAACAGAATATCCTTTACCAGTTCCAAGGTTATAAACGTTTAGACCTGAACCTTTTTGGAGTTTTTTCAAAGCTGCAACGTGACCTTTAGCTAGATCTACGACATGGATATAGTCACGAACACCGGTTCCATCTTCCGTATCGTAATCATCTCCGAAAACTTGTACTTGCTCTAGTTTGCCCACTGCTACTTGTGAAACATATGGCAAGAGATTGTTTGGAATTCCGTTAGGATTTTCTCCCAAGTCACCACTCTCATGTGCTCCGATTGGGTTAAAGTAACGAAGCAAGACCACATTCCATTCTGAGTCCGCTTTGTAGATATCCGTCAAAATTTCCTCTAACATGAGCTTAGTACGACCATATGGATTGGTCACTGAAAGTGGGAAATCTTCCAAGATCGGAACTGTATGAGGGTCTCCGTAAACTGTCGCAGAAGAACTGAAGATGATGTTCTTACAGTTATTTTTTTCCATGGCTTTTAGAAGGCTGACAGTTCCTGCGATATTGTTGTCATAGTAGGCAAGAGGGATGCGTGTTGATTCGCCAACAGCCTTCAAACCAGCAAAGTGAATCACACCAGTCGGCTCTTCCTGCTTGAAAATATCTCTTAGGGTATCTGTGTCACGGATATCTGCCTCATAGAAAGGAATCTCAACTCCTGTAATTTTTTCAACAACTTCTAAACTCTTACGATTGCTGTTGACAAGATTATCCACCACAACAACTTGATGACCTGCTTGGATCAATTCAATAACAGTGTGAGTTCCGATAAATCCGGCACCACCCGTTACCAAAATCTTTTCTTGCATCTTTTTTCCTCGATTCTCAGATTATTTTTTCTTATTTTACCATTTTTGACAGGGAATGTCATTTGCCATCCTAAACTACCTGCTAAAATTTCAGTAAAATTTTATTCACTTTTTACTCGTTTGACATAGTTTGCAATTGGATAGTTTACTGGATCCAAGGTCAACTCCTTGTCTTGGACCAGCTGGGCTAAGTGGTAACCAATGATAGGACCCGTTGTGAGGCCTGATGAACCTAGTCCACTAGCCGCATAGACACCTGCTAAGCCAGGTACTTGCCCAAAGAAAGGCGAGAAATCACGAGTATAGGCACGGATTCCCACACGTTCAGCTCTGGAAGTCGCTTTAGCTAAGGCTGGATAGTGAGGCAAGGCTGCCTCCTCCATTTGTTGTAGCAAAGTTTCATCTACCGTCAAGTCAAATCCCATGTCATTTTCATGAGTAGCTCCTAGGGACAATTTCCCGCCTGCAAAAGGAATTAAATCCCACTCTCCTTCTGGCATGACAACAGGGTAAGATTCTAGGTCTTGAGAAATCTGATAGTCTCGGAGTTGTCCCTTTTGGGGACGAACATCTACCTCATAACCTAAAAGTTCCAAAATATCCCCCAACCAAGCTCCCGTAGCCAAAATAACCTGATCAAATACATCTTCGCCAATCTGGTAACCTGATGCTAAAGGTGTCAGACTCACTTTTTCTTTGACCAGCTTGACCTGACTGGCTTCTAGTAGACGATTCACTAAGAGCTGGCCATCCACCCGTGCCCCACCAGAAGCATAGAGCAGGCGGTCAAATCCCTGCAAATCAGGGAATAATTCATTTGCAGACGCTTGGTCCAAAATAGCTAACTGGCCTATCAAGGGAGATTCTTCCCTGCGCTGAAGGGCTAGTTCATAGAGCTCTTCCAACTTGGATTCATCCTTTTTCAGGAGAAAGACTCCCGAACGCTGGTAAAAGTCAATTTCCTTACCAGACTTTTCTAAACCAGCCAACAAATCCACATAAAAGTCAGCCCCCAAGCGCGCCATCTTGTACCAGGCTTTATTGCGGCGTTTGGAAAACCAAGGACTGATAATTCCTGCTGCTGCCTTGGTAGCCTGACCCTGTCCATGGTCAAAAACGGTCAGCTCTAGGTCACTTTCTTTCGAGAGGTAGTAGGCAGCTGTTGCACCCACAATCCCTGCTCCAATAATGGCAACTTTTTTCATTGTCTTCACCTTCTAACTAGATATGGTGGAAAGGATTAGTCGATGCCTGACTAGGCAAGATATCAATAGTCCAGCCCTTTTCTGCCTTCCATTGAGTAAGGAGTTCAGCGATTCTTTCTACAAAAAGGATTTCGATATAATGTCCTGGATCCAATGCCAACAAGCCATCAGACAACATATCCTGGGCAGTGTGGTAGTAGATGTCACCAGTTATATAAACATCTGCTCCCTTTGTTAAAGCATCCTTATAGAATGACTGTCCACTACCACCACAGATGGCCACTCTTGAAATTTCCTTCTTCAAATCACTTTCTTGATAATGCACCATTCGAAGGCTATCTAGGCCAAAGACTTGCTTGACATGACTGGCAAATTCTCCAAAGGTCTGAGGCTGAATATTCCCAATCCGCCCAATCCCACGTTCAGGGCCCGTCTCCTGCAGATAAGTCGACTCCTCGATTCCTAACATCTGGCAGAACCAGTCATTGAGGCCATTCTCGACAATGTCGATATTAGTATGACTGACATAAACGGCAATGTCATGTTTGATGAGGTCGATGTAAATCTGATTTTGCGGACGGCTGGCGACCAAGTCCTTTATCGGACGAAAGATCGGCGCGTGCTTGACGATAATCAAGTCTACATCCTTTTTAATGGCCTCTGCCACCGTCTCTTCGCGAATATCAAGGGCAACCATGACTCTTTGGATATCCTTGTCTAGAGTACCGATTTGCAGACCACGGCTGTCTCCCTCCATAGAAAATTCCTGAGGGCAAAAAGCTTCATAAGCTTGTATTACTTCACTTGCTAGCATGGAGTACCTCCTTGATGGCTTGAATTTTATCTACAAGAACTTGACGTTCTTCTCTATTTTTCTCTGGGATTTTGTCAAGAGCAACCTCTAACTTAGCTACTTCTTTTTGCCACTTTTGAACGAAGACTGGGCTGATTTCTTTGGACAAGAAAGGTCCAAAGCAAACATCACTGGCTGATAGCTTCATTTGTCCTGCTTCCACAACTAGAATTTCATAAAACTTGCCAGCTTCTTCTAAGATGCTTTCTGCCACAATCTGAAAATCGTTGCCCTGTAGCCAGATGCGCAAGTCGTCTTCACGATTATTGGGTTGGAGGATTAAACGTTCTACACTCGCAAGTTTATCCAATCCTTCTTCCAATATGGTCGCAATCAAACGGCCACCCATACCAGCAATGGTGATAACCGATACTTGGTCAGTCTCTTCAAATGCCGCTAAGCCATTGGCTAAACGAACTTGGATTTTCTCCTTTAGACCGTGAGCCTCAATATTTTTAATCGCAGACTGGTAGGGACCTTCCACCACCTCACCTGCAATGGCAGCTTCAATTTGACCTCTCTCGACCAACTCGATAGGCAGATAAGCATGGTCACTCCCCACATCTAGTAAAATGGACCCTTGGGGCACAAAGGAGGCCACCAATTCTAATCTCTTTGAAATCATCTTCTCTCACTTTCCAAAACTCTATTACCTCTTATTATACCACATTTCAGCTAGCAATCTTGTCATCAAAAAGACCGCAATCCACAGATTGCAGCCTTTCTTTATTTTTTCGCTTGGTAACGACTGGTTAGAATGAAAATCACTGTAAAGACCAGCATCATAGCTCCATAAACAGGTAGCGTTTGTCCAGTCAAGGTCGAAATTTCAAGCAGTTTTTGAATTCTTGGGAAGAGAGCTGTGGCTAGGAAGCCTCCAACTGACCAAACAATCAAGAGCACACGCCAGAGGGTGAATGGCATGCAGGCTCTAAATACGGATAAGAAACCGATAGACCCGAGGAGATAATAGAGTAGGGTTGATATTTCTAACTCAGACCAACCTTGACTCGTTCCAAAAATTTTCACAAAGAGAACACTGAACACAACCATGAGGGCACTTGGTAGGGCACGAAGCATGGATCTTCTGAGGAAATTTGGCTCAACAGGTTTGATATTTCGCTCAAAAGTCAAGACAAATGGCGGGAAACCTTCCACGAACTGGTCGATCATGGTAATCTGAATGGGAATAAAAGGGAAAATTAAGATCCATTCAGACCGTCCCAGAAGAGCACTGGCGATACAGATGACTGCGAGCAAGAAGGAATAGATGGTCTTTATCAAGAAAATCGGAGCAATATGAGCAATGTTATTGACCACGCGACGACCTTCAAAGAGAATCTCAGGAACGTCATTAAAGTCTGAGTTCAAAAGAACTAGATTGGCAATCTGACGAGTTGCAGGATCTCCCTCAGCCATCACGATAGAACAATCCGCCTCACGAAGGGCCAGAATATCATTGACTCCGTCTCCTGTCATAGCCGTTGTATGACCTGCTTTTTTCAGGGTTTGGATGATGAGTTTCTTTTGATGAGGGGAAACACGTCCGAAAATAGCTGTCTCTTCAGCCATGGCAATCAATTCCTCATCCGTGATTTTTGAACAATCTACATAGCTGTGATAGTCTGCAAAACCAGCCTTCTGGGCAATGCTGGAAACCGTAACTGGATTGTCGCCAGAGATAATCTTGAGGCCCACTTCCTGAGAACGGAGATAGTCCAGCGTCTCGGCTGCTCCTTCTCGAATGGGGTCCAAGATCTCCAGCAGGGCCAGGGCTTGAATGTCAGACGGTTTCTGTGGTTTGTGATGGTCTAGTTTTTCCTGACTGAGTGCCAAGACCAAGAGGCGCGAGCCTCTCTCCAAGGCCTCTCTGGCTTCAGGGACTTCAGAGTCCAACAACATCTCAGGTGCCCCTAAAAAAACCGTCCCCAGACCTTCTAACTCCATAGCTCCCCACTTACGGTCGCTTGAGAAAGGAAGATTCGAAAGCATAGGATAGGAAACCTGACCTTGGAAACGCTGGCGAATGGCTTGGGCCGTTGGATTTTTATCCTCACTAAGAGCGATGTAGCTAGTTAGAATACTGGCAATAGTCTCTTCACCATAAGTTTCCGTCAGAGGAAGAACAGCCTCCACCTGCATCTTTCCTTGGGTTATGGTGCCCGTCTTGTCCAGACAGAGCATATCCACGCGCGCTAAGGTCTCAACAGAGTACATCTCCTGCACCAAAACCTTTTTCAAGCCCAGCTTGATCACCGCAGTCAAGAGCGAAGTAATGGTCAAAAGGGCAATTCCCTTAGGCAACATTCCCAAAAGGGCTGTTGACGAATTTACAACCGATGACTTGAGGGGCAAGCCTTTTAACATCAAGGCTTCTAGCAAGAGAGCTAGACCAAAGGGAATGATAATCTTCCCAGTAAAACCAGCTAGCTTGTCAAGCGATTTCATGATACGGGAGTTAATGGGTTTCACTGTCTTAGCTTCCAGCATGAGTTTGGAAGCATAGTTGTCTGCTCCGACATGGTGGACTTGAGCCAAAACTGCGCCACTGGCTAGGAAACTCCCTGATAAAAGCAGAGCATCCACTTCCTTTTGCACCAAATCACTCTCCCCCGTCAACATGGCTTCATTGACTTCTGCGAAGCCTTCCAGAACCAGAGCATCACTAGGGATTTGCTCTCCCGCAGACAAACGAATGACATCTCCTAGGACCAATTCTTCTGGATTAAGGGCGACTTCCTGGCCATCACGGATGGTTTTGACCTTTTCCTTGGTCATGAGATTGAGCTTGTCCACCATGTGTTTGGCCCGTAGCTCTGTCACAATTCCAGAAAAAGCGTTAAAGCATATAACGGCAAAGAAAACCAGATTGCTCCAAGCCTGCACAAAAGCCAGCGCTAGAGCGATAACAAAGTTTAATGCGTTAAAAAGGGTAAAGACATTTCGTTTAACGATTTGCCAAGTACTGGTACTGGCCGAAGCGGTAAAGTCATTGACCAAACCTTGAGCCTGTCTTTCCTTGACTTCTCTTTGGGTTAATCCCATTATCTTATTTTTATCCATAAATTCTATCATATCATTTTTTCTAGCAGAATTCTAATCTCATCCAAAAACTGTTGGCTGATAACTGAAAAAGTTTGCCAGTAGTCTTTTGATAAGGTATAATAATAAAAGCAATACAATCGAAGGAGATCTCATGTTTTATACTTATTTGCGTGGACTGGTCATGCTGATCTTGTGGTCCATCAATGGCAATGCCCACTATCACAATACTGATAAAATCCCTAGCCGCGACGAAAACTATATCCTCGTTGCTCCTCATCGTACTTGGTGGGATCCTGTTTATATGGCCTTTGCGACTAAGCCAAAACAGTTCATCTTTATGGCCAAAAAAGAGCTGTTTAACAACCGCATCTTTGGCTGGTGGATTCGTATGTGCGGCGCCTTTCCTATTGATCGGGAAAATCCTAGCGCTTCTGCTATCAAGTACCCTATCAACGTCCTCAAAAAAAGCGACCGTTCTCTCATCATGTTCCCAAGCGGAAGCCGTCACTCAAACGATGTCAAGGGTGGAGTAGCCTTGATTGCTAAAATGGCCAAGGTTCGTATTATGCCTGTCGCCTACACCGGTCCCATGACCTTGAAGGGCTTGGTTAGCCGTGAACGTGTCGATATGAACTTTGGAAATCCTATCGATATCTCAGACATCAAGAAAATGAATGATGAAGGAATCGAAATGATTGCAGACCGTATCCAAGCAGAATTCCAACGTTTGGACGAGGAAACCAAGCAATGGTACAATGATAAAAAACCAAACCCACTCTGGTGGTTTGTCCGAATCCCTGCCCTCATCCTTGCTGTGATTGTTGGTATCCTAACGATTATCTTTAGCTTTATCGCAAGCTTTATCTGGAATCCAGATAAGAAGAGAGAGTCTCTTGGTTAAGACAATGAGAACCGCTACACAAAAACTCGATTTTAAGAGAAAATCCAGCAAGCCTTTCCATAAGAAATGCATAGCATCAATGTTTTTGGACACTTGTTGCTATGCATTTTTATGATCTTTATCCCTGTATAACCAGAAGAAAACTCTACATTCTATATAGAAATTTTTGACAAATTACTTTGATTTTGATATCATATTATTAAAAAAGGGGAGGATTTTTATAATGAATCATAAACATTCTTTATTCGGGAAGTGCAAGTCTGTTTTATTGACGGTTGCTCTAGCGTCTACCTTTACAGCAATGGGGCAAGTTGATGCTGATGAGGTAAAGAATCCAAGTCAAGTTGCTAATGATCTTGCTCAAGTAGGTTCAAATGAACTTTCCACTAAAACTACTCAAACTAATCAACAAATTTCCGAAACAGTTAAGGAGATTCAAGATAAAGTTAATGTCTCTGTAGTACCACTTGATAAAGCTCAACCTGGTGATATAGTTAAAGTAACTACTACTTCAACGGACGCCAAGGTAGATACTAAAGAAAACGCAACTGGTACAGAAGCAACTGCCAAAGCAGAGACTTCTGTAAGTGTTGAAACAACTCATTTAGCTGCTAAGGGAACTGCCGTTGGAGAAAAGACACCTGTTACAACAACAAAGACTGTTACAGATCACGTTAATACAGATGACTATGTAGCTAATGTTACTCAAACTATCAAGAAAACTACATTTGAAAAAGTTTTGAAAGAAGCAGATGTAATAATTACTAAACAAGCGGCTGGTTCTGCAGATATCGTCTTTACTATTGATAAGTCAGTTTCAATGGATTCTTCTATTCAAAATGTTGTACAGAATATCGAGAACTTTGTCCGTGATTTGGCTAATAAAAAAGTTGATGCTCGTCTTGGCTTAATCGCGTATGAGGCTGCTGACAATGTTCAATATTTCGATTTTAATGGATCTAAATTCACTAAGAATGTAGAGGAGTATATTAAGGCGCTTAGATCTATTCGAACATACGGCGGAACAGAAGAGCCTACAGTCCCTCTACATCATATTGCAACCTCAAAAGATTATGATTGGTCTACAGCTTCTAATAATCGTCGTTTTGCATTCTTAATTACTGATGAAAGTATTGATTTCCGTACCCCAGGCATTCCAACAGTAGAAGAGACTCTGAAAGCTCTTAAAGCAGCAGATATTTCTCTATCAGTTGTAGGGATGAGATACACAGAATCGACCTTCAAACCTTTAGTTGAGGGGACAAAAGGGCTTTATCTTAATATTAATCAAGAATTTTCTAGTCTTTTAAATCGTGATTTTACAAATCATGTTGTTAAGACTGTCCAAGAAGGACGTGTTTACCGCGTCGTAACAGAGAGATATGACTTCTTAACAGAGGCGCATGTAGTACTTAAACCAAAACCTATCGGAAGTACAAAGGCAGTTTATCATACTTCTACACTTTCTAATAAGGTATCTGAATTACCCAAAACTGGTGAAGCGGCATCTTCTAATTTATCTGTACTTGGAGTTGCCTTAATTGCAGTAGCCTCTGGTTTGACTGTTGGTGTTAAGAAAAAAGATTAAAGAGATTCTTTTCATATAGAAGGTGGAGGAAAGGAGTTTTGCACCATTTAGATTCTTTGCCAACTATAACAAGAAAAATAGTTAACAATGAGAGAGGGCCTCTTGGTCTTCTCTTTTAATATATTCAGAGCAAATTTCATATTCTACTCTATCATCTCAAAAAGATTTTGTACCTCTTTCTTTAGAAATAAAAGAGTATTTTCTTTTATCGAATAAATTCATGATGAAAATATCAGTCTTCAAAAATACATATACCTAGTGTTAGTAATATGAAAATGATTGAAATTAAAGTGTGTGATTTTCTACAAATATCTATCATTTCATCAATCCTATGATATTCTTAATAAGTCTCGTCTGCTCCTTTCTAATGACAATCCGGTCACTTTTCATTATAGAACATGTATTTTTCTGCATTCAAAGAAACTCTAAAATCATAAAAACGCATAATATAAGAAATTCAAAGAGTTCAATATTATGCGTTTTATTATGGAAAGTTTTACTGGATTTTCTCCTCAAATTTAATTTTTGCCTTGTCTCTTCTCTTACTTTATTCAATCTCCCATTTCTTTGCTAACCAGCTAGAAAAGGCTAGAAATCGCTCAGCAACTTGCTCATGATGCCCATAAGGATCAAATACAAATTGACCAGTCGGATAGTGTTTCCGAATACAAGTATGGATTTCCTCAGCATAAACTGGCGCTTGAGCCAGACGATTGCTATGATGGGCTCCTTCTGTTTGACCATTCTGTAAATACAGCAAACAGTCTAGATTTTTCACCTTTTCTTCCTTGCAATAAGTCGTAAAATCAGGATACCAAAAGGAACCGCAGATAGAAAAGACACAGGAGACCTTGTCAAAATGGAAAAGACTGTATACAGCCGCCAAACCACCTAGTGAGTACCCTCCATAGGCAAGGCGATTTTTGTCCAGACGATAAAGCGACTGCAACTTATCTAAAAGACCTCCAAATAAATGACCATGATAGGCATTTGCCTGACCACCAAAATCTGGAGCCCCCTCTCTCAGAGCAGATGCCTTCCAGGGAGTGTAGTCATCTAGGCGATGTTTAGAGGTCAAGCCCACTAAAATCACAGATTCTGAAAGGGAAGATAGAAAATCCAAGTTTCCATCATTCAGGAGAATAGCTGGATAGGTTTGGTTGGGATCATAGGTCGAAGGAAGGCTGACCTTGACTTGGATCCCTTCCCAATCAAACTCATTATTTATTGATAAAGTCATTGATTTTCTCAAGGGAATCAATCACTGCTGGACCATAGTCCATCAACTCATCGTAAGAGATAGTCATGATTTTTTGATTCTTAATTGCAGGAACGTTTTCCAAAACAGCATTTTTCTTCATCAACTCTACTGCGTTGGCATCCAATTTTTTATTACGGTCGCTGGTTACATAGATAATCAACTCAGGATCCATTGACACGAGATTTTCCAAGGTCAAGCCTGAGGTTCCCGTTGCAACATTGGTATAACCAAGTTGATTCAACAAGCTTTCTTGCAAAGCAGACTTGTAGGCACCAAAGGTTTCATCATTATAAGCAACCATAATCAAAGCCTTTTTCTTTTCACCTTGGCTTGTTAGGTTTGCTTTCTTAACAGCGTCAATTTTAGCTTGTAATTGGGCTGCGTATTCATTGGCCTTGTCCTGAACATTGAAAATCATTCCAAGATTTTTGACATCTTCTACAATATTCCCCAAATCTTGCTGATTCGTTGAAAGAGAGGCTTTTTGCGTATAGACTGGGATTTTGTTTTCATTCCAAGTGCTAACTGTCCCCAACGATTTTTCAGAAAACATCATGTTTCGACCCATCACAGCATCTGGTTCATAAGAAAGGACTGTCTCTTGTGAGACTGTTTTTTTATCACCGATTTGAGGAATCGTCGCGATCGCGTCCTTGTATTTGTCCGTCACAGCATTGTCAGGGTTGAGCATGCCAGCAATTTTATCCTTCAAGCCTAGCTCCAATAAGATTTCAGTAGTTGAAAGATTGTTGGTGATAACTTTTTCAGGTGCCTTGTCAAAGACTTGTTCGACTTCATTTCCCTTAGCATCATAGGTCTTGACCGTTAACGGATAAGTCGTCTCTGTGCTGGCCTTTTGACTTGTTTCTGTGCTAGACTGTGTAGTAGCTTTTTCTGTAGTAGTATTACCACAAGCTGCCATGGTTAGGGTAGCTACTGTTACGAGTAAAATGCTTAGTGTTTTTTTCATCTTATTTTCCTTTTCATTCTTATAAATAGTGAATCATAGCTTGCTGATCCTCGGTCCAAGTAACCTGACTTTGAACTCCGTATACAGTTTGCAATGACTCAGGGGTAATGGTCTCCTTTGGAGTCCCTTGGTAAAGGATTTCCCCCTCTTTCATCAGGTAGAGATAATCCGAATAGCGACAAGCAAGTTGAATATCATGCAGGACAGCTAGAACATTGACCTTGAGATTCTTCACAATGGCCAATAAGTCTAGCTGATACTTGATATCCAGGTGATTGGTTGGTTCGTCCAGGAGCAAGAGAGTCGGCTCTTGCGCCAAGGCGCGGGCTAGTAAGACTCGCTGTTTCTCTCCCCCTGACAGGGACGAATAGAGACGAGCTTTCTTCTCGAGCATATCCACCTTGACGAGAGCATCTTGAACAAGGGCATAATCCCTTTCCTTTTCCTTCTGTAAAAAAGAGAGGTGGGGAGTTCTTCCCAGCAAGACGATTTCCTCAACTGTACAATCAAACTGCAATTGATTAAACTGGGTGACAACTGCCATTTGCTTGGCTGTTTCTTTGAGTGACCAATGCTCCAGCGGCTTTCCATCTAGGCTTATCAAGCCTTTGTCCGCCTTTTCCTGACGATAGAGGAGTTTAAGCAGACTGGTTTTTCCACTTCCATTTGGTCCTAGTATCGTATGAAATTGATGCCCTTCAACTTTAAGAGAAACTCCTTTGAGAATTTTTTTCTCTCCCAGTCCAAAGTGGACATCCTGACAAATCAAGTCCATATCAGGTCCTCACCTCCCTTCGCCTACCTCCAACAATGTAAATAAAGAAGGGAGCACCTACTAAGGCTGTGAAAATACCAATTGGCATCTCAGCATTGGGAATGATGACACGAGAAAGTACATCTGCCCAGACGACAAAGAGGGCACCCAGTAAGGTCGCAACGGGAAAAAGTCTCCTGTAATTCGTTCCTACTAACCCTCGAGCTAAGTGAGGAGTAATCAGACCAACAAATCCAATAATCCCACAGGTTGCCACTAAGACTGCTGTCAGCACAGCCACCATGGTCACATAAAGATACCAATAAAAGCATAAGGGAATTCCCAAAGTTAAAGCAGCCTCATCTCCCATCATCATCGCATTGAAAACACGATACTGAGTAGAGAAAAATAGAAAGGTCATTACTACTACTATAGTTGGCAGGACTAAGTCAGACCAGTTAGTTCCGGCAAGCGAGCCCATGGTCCAAAACTTAATGGTCATCACACTGTCAGCATTAGCACCAACTGAGATAATAAAGTTGGAAAAAGCCAGAAAGAGAGCATTGACCACCGTTCCTGATAAGATCAGACTAGAAGTTGTCATCCTGCCCTGCATAGAGGCAATGATGAGGACAGCAATTGTTGCCAAAATAGCTCCAAGAAAAGCTCCAAGGCTAATCATCACTTTCAAACCAAGAATGATGCTTAAGGTTGCTCCTAGAGTTGCCCCCGCAGAGATTCCTAAGACATAGGGCTCAGCGATAGGATTGTTCACTGTAGACTGCATCACGCTACCACACATGGAAAGACCAGCCCCTACTATCAGACCCAGCAATACTCGGGGGAATCTCATGTTCCATACAATAGCAAGAGTGGACTTGGAAACCTCTCCTATCTCAAGAGGAAACCCCAACCTGCTCAAAATAATCCGATAGGTATCGCCTAGATCAATCGCAACAGATCCCATAGAAACTGCTAGAAAGAGCGAAATCCCTAAAGCAGCTAGCAAAACACCTAAAAGTAACACAAATTGCAGGTCCCTTCGGCTTCCAGAAAATTTGGAAAGCATGCAAGCCTCCTTTGATTGAATCTTAAAAATTTAGAAAATTCTCATGAAAAGTATACCATATTTCTACTAGATGAACAAGGATGGAAATATATATAGAAAAAGCCCTCCGAAGACAGAGAGCTAATTTGAGCCTGGGCTAACATCCTAGTGAAAAAGATGAAACTCCTTGTGTTCATCAAACACTGTGTCGTTTCCCTATTTTCATACGGATTTTTGGCGCCCTTAGCATCATGATTCTTGCTGGATAAAACGTTTATAGACTAGGCGGCAAGCCGAAGATTGTACGAAAATTTTAGTGAAATAAAAAATCTCCCCGAAGGGAGATGATCTGGTTTATTTTACCTTACAGTGCTAGGAACCGTAACCGAAGATTATACTTGAGTATATCGAGGTAGGGTGACAAAAGTAAAAAAGCTACCCAATTTAGAGTAGCTTCATTATCAAGATATGCTCAATTGAACACGGCCTAAGCAAGCGGATAAAAACAAAAAGCCCTCTGAAATCAGAGAGCTTTATTCTTGCTGGATAAAACGTTTATAAACTAGGCGACAAGCCGAAGATTGTACGAAAATTTTAGTGAAACAAAAAATCTCCCCGAAGGGAGATGATCTGGTTTATTTTAACTTACAGTGCTAGGAACCGTAACCGAGGATTATACTTGAGTATATTGAGGTATGGTAACAACATAAAAAGCCCTCTGAAATCAGAGAGCTTTATTCTTGCTGGATAAAACGTTTATAGACTAGGCGACAAGCCGAAGATTGTACTGATGGTACATCGAGGCGAAGGTAACGAAGTATAGAAACGTTTTAGACGCAAGATTAACGACGAAGTCCTAGAGAGTTGATCAACTCACGGTAACGGTTAACGTCGTTTTTACGCAAGTATGCAAGCAAGTTACGACGGCGACCGATTTTCTTCATCAATCCACGGTAAGTAGCGTGGTCTTTTTTGTGTTGTTTGATGTGTTCGTTAAGGTGGTTGATTTCCCAAGTAAGGACAGCAACTTGAACCTCTACTGAACCTGTATCACCTTCGTGACGTGCATATTGTGCGATGATTTCATTTTTTTTCTCTTTTGAGATTGCCATGATGTTTCTCCTTTTTATTTGGCTTCATCCGAGTGACAGGTTGGCATGCCTGTAACCAAGAAGAAGTTATTTGTCTTTACGACAGTTCTTATTCTACCAAGAAGCAGGGACTTTGTCAACTGATTTACTATTTAAAACCGTGAATTACTCTACTGATTTCAGGGCCTCGAGCATATCTACTTTTCTCAAGTGGTGATTGACAAAGAGACCTAGTAAAGTCAAAATCACAGTCACTGCGACGATTGGAAGAGCATAGACTTCCCAGCTGACCTGAGGATAAAAGAGTATGGTGGCTGGTGAAATCATTTGAATCAAAAATTGATGTAAATAGTGGCCAGCTACCAAACCGAGAACAATCCCCACAAGGGATAGCACCATAGTCTCGCGGTAGATATAGAGGGTCACTTCTTTATTGTGGAAACCGAGAACCTTGATAGTGGAAAGTTCACGAATACGTTCTGCCACATTGATGTTAGTGAGATTGTAGAGAATGACAATAGCTAGTAAAACGGAAACAAGGACAAGGATTGCCATAGTTTTATTGAGCGAACTAGCCACGGATTCAAAGAGATGGATAGCCGTTGCATTTTGGATTACCCCAGAAACAGCTGCTTTTTCCATAAAGATAGCTGCTTCTTTCTCCGTATTGGAAGGTGTTGGCTCTTTTAATTTTACTAGGTAGGTATTGTCTTGTGGACTAGTGCCATACACTTGTTCGTAAGTCGCTCTGTTGAGATAAACAAAGTGTCCAACATAGTTTTCAGAAATAGCCGCGACCTTGATTTCCTTCCCATCAAGCTCCAGCTTGTCTCCAATCGTAACACCTGCTAGTTGGGCTAATTTTTGACTCACGACCGCTCCATCAGTGACCTGCACCTCTCGCCCATTTTCCTCTAATTCGATAAAGGGCTTGAAGTCTTCTCCACTAGTAACCATCATGGTGATCGTTTGAAGTCCCGCTTTTCCTTTGAAATCTTTTTCAATGGATTTTGAGTAAATCTTTTGATAAGCATGGATACGGTCCACTTGCAAGGCACTTTCTAAATCGGCCTTTTCTTGCTCCGTTGCACTGCTCTTTTCCGCTACAATCATTTGGTATTGCTGAATTTGTTCAAATTGGCGCTCCACAACCCCTCCCACAGAAGACTGAATGCCCAGACCTGCAAATAAGAGAGCAACTGAACCTGCAACTCCAAAAATGGTCATCAACATTCGTTGCTTATAACGGAAAATATTTCGCGCAGTAACCTTATGAGTAAAACTCAGACGACTCCAAATAAAGCTCAGGCGTTCCAGCAAAATCTTTGATCCCTTAACGGGAGGTTTTGGAAGTAAGAGTTGGGCTGCTTCATCGTGCAACTCCCTTCTCGCCACCAGATAAGCTGGCAAGACACTGGATACCCAACTCAAGGCTAGGGCAAGGAGGCTATAAGACCAGTAGAAATACTCCTGACTTTTCCCAACGACCATCCCAGCAGTTATAACATCTGAAATCACTCCTGCAAGAAGATGATGTCCTAGAAGCGTTCCTAAAACGGTTCCCACAGTTCCTGCAAGAAAACCATAGAGGACAAACTTGGCAATAATATCTTGATTCCGGTAACCTAGAGCCTTGAAAATACCAGCATTGGTACGCTCTTCATCCACAAAGCGAGTCATCGTTGTAAAGGTCACCATTGCAGCGACCATATAAAGCACAACGGGGAAGATATTCCCGACTGAACGAATGCTTGACGATGCATTGCTGTACATGAGGTAGCCTTGACCACCTGGCATGGTTTGGCGATTGTATACGTGGTATTTCGGCTCTGCCAGTTCATCAAGCTCTTTCTGACGCTGTTCAAGCTTCTCTTTTTCCTTAGTTAGATCACTCTCTGTCTGAGCCAGTTTTTCTTTTTTTGTCGCCAGTTCTTCCTTAGCTTTTGTCAGCTGTCCCTCGATTTGACTCTTTTGCGGTTCTGGTAAAGCGGTCGCTTGTTCTTCTTGCGTTTTCAAGCGACTTTCGGCCTGCTCTAACTGACTCTTGCCATTTTCAAGGTTGCTTTCAGCAGTTTGGAGCTGTTCTTTCCCATCTTCCAAGCTCTTTTGCCCATTTGCTTTGATACTTGCCAATCTTTTTTGACCATTATCTTCCAGCAAGTCTTGCAACTCTTCCTGATGTTGATCTCGTTTGGTCTTATAGTCTGATGAAAAAGCATCCAGATTTTTTAAATCGTCATAGCGCACACGCGCGATACTATAGACATCTGAGTCAAACTGACTGGGTAAAATCACTCCATAGCCAGCCAAGCTTCCATTTCCACTACTAGCACTTCCTAAATCTTCCTTAGAAAGAATTTCACCCGACTGAACAAATCCAGTAATTGTGAAAGTTTGGGATTTTAGGACGGACTTTTCTTCTTTCTTAGTAAAGGTAATGGTCTGCCCAATCTGATAGCGGTCTTTCCAGAAATCAGCCAAGGCAATTTCCTCATCAGCCTCTGGCAGTCGCCCTTCTGTCAGTTGGAAGGTTGAAATGCTCTCTGGTTTGGAATAAAGTCGAACCGCTTCTTCACTATTTTCAACGGTTAGGTCTGCCATATAGCCAAACTCAACACTTGCTCTTTGAAGTGTCTTTAGTTCGTCTTGGTCTTCTTTGTCCAAGCCATAATCAGCAATCACGGCCAGATCCAGGGTATTGGCTTTACGGAGATAATCCCCTGCCGTACGTTCCATATTTGGACTAGTCACTTTGAGCCCTACTAGAGCTAAAGAACCCAGCATCATCAAGGTCAGGATAGAAGTAAAGCGTCCTTTTGAAGTCGTCACTGACTGGAGCAAGTCTTTTCGGTATGTTTTTTTCATGCTAATACTCCAATGTTTCGATATCCTGCGGATGCTCATTGATTGTCATGCTCTTAACCGTGGCATCGCGCATGTGAATCACCCGATCTGCAATAGGGGCTAGCGCGCCATTGTGGGTCACGATAATCACCGTCGCTCCTTTTTGACGAGACATGTCTTGGAGAATCTTCAAGACTTGCTTCCCCGTCTGGTAATCCAAGGCACCTGTCGGTTCATCACAGAGGAGAATTTTAGGATTTTTGGCTACAGCGCGTGCAATGGAGACTCGCTGTTGCTCCCCTCCAGAAAGCTGGGCTGGAAAGTTATTGAGGCGATGACCTAGCCCTACGTCTTTGAGCACTTGCTCTGGATCCAAGGCATCTGTCACGATTTCTGAAGCCAGTTCCACATTTTCCTTGGCTGTCAGATTGGAGACTAGATTGTAAAACTGAAAAACAAAGCCCACATCTTCACGACGATAGTTTGTTCGTTGGTGCGAACTATAGTTGGCAATATTGGCACCATCAATCCAAATCTCCCCCTCATCATTGGTATCCATACCTCCTAAAAGATTGAGAACGGTTGATTTTCCAGCACCTGAAGCACCAAGTATGATAACCAGCTCCCCCTTTTCAATTTCAAAATTCACATCACGATTAGCCACAATCTCCGTATCCCCAACCTGGTAACGCTTGTAGCTGTGTTTCATTTCAATATAAGCCATCGTCCTTCTCTCTTTCTTACAATTAAGTCACTCTTTACTATCATTATAACGCTTTTTCAACTAGTTGGAAACTAGAAGCAAAAATCATAACCACCCGTCTAACGGGTGGTTTGCACCAGGGCTATAAGCCCAAATTACCAGCCAGCGCCTAAAGACGCTGGCTTTCACGTTGTTCAAGCCTCATTGCTCTTGACTCTTCACTTGCCTCTTAAAGAGGCTTTAGTATTACTTACCACTATCCCTAAAGGTATCCTCATATTCTTTTACACTCAATTTATCTAGTGCTATATCATGTTTTACTCGTTCTTGAATATATTTCTTAATTGTGGTTTCATTAAGTCCTACTGTACTCACGTAGTAACCTTCTGCCCAGAAATGCCGATTTCCAAACTTGTACTTGAGATTAGCGTGTTTATCAAACATCATGAGTGCACTTTTGCCTTTTAAATACCCCATGAAACTTGAAACACTTATCCTCAGTGGAATACTTACTAACATATGTACATGATCTGGCATCAAGTGACCCTCGATAATTTCAACTCCTTTATAACTGCACAAACGATGAAATATTTCGCCTAAACTACTTCGATATTGATTATAGATCACTTTTCGTCTATACTTAGGGGTGAACACAATGTGATACTTACACATCCACTTTGTGTGTGATAAACTATGAGCCTTTTGTGCCATATTTTTCTCCTTTCGCTTTACAATTGGCTTGAACACCTTTATTGTATCGCGTTTGGAGTTTTTTTGGTATAACCTTCAACGCGCACCCGCATAGCGGGTGGTTTATTTGTCTCGCACCTTACGGAGCGAGACGGACTAATAGTCACATAACAAAAAAGCCTAGGAATCCTAGGCTTTCTGTTTATAGGTTATTTTCCAAGGTAGTATTCAGAAACTACGTTCAATTTTTCGTCAAATTCGAATACCAATGGTGGGAAGTTAGGGATTTCCACGTCCATGATTTCGTCGTCTGACAAGCGTTTGATGTGTTTTACAAGGGCACGGATTGAGTTACCGTGAGCTCCTACGAATACGTTTTTACCATCCTTAAGTGCTGGAGCGATTTTGTCTTCCCAGAATGGAAGGGCACGTTCCAAAGTTACTTTCAAGTTTTCAGCATCTGGGATAACTGAGTCGTCAAGTGAAGCGTAACGACGGTCAGTGTGAGCTGAATGCTCATCATCACGGTCCATGTTTGGAGGCAATACATCGTATGAACGACGCCAGATGTGAACTTGCTCATCACCAAATTGTTCAGCAGCTTCAGCCTTGTTTTTACCAGTCAAACCACCGTAGTGACGTTCGTTCAAGCGCCATGATTTTTCAACTGGAACCCACAATTGGTCAGCAGCTTCAAGAGCCAAGTTTGTTGTTTTGATCGCACGTTTCAATACTGAAGTGTAAGCTTGGTCAAATTCGATACCAGCTTCTTTGATCAATTTACCAGCGTCAATCGCTTGTTGTGTTCCTTTTTCAGACAAATCAACATCAGCCCAACCAGTGAAAAGGTTAGCTTTGTTCCATTCAGACTCACCGTGGCGAGCAAAAACCAATTTTACCATTAGATGGATTCTCCTTTTATTTTTCGAGGTTGTCCTCGTTTATCTATTCCATTTTACACAATTTTTCACAAAAAAGCTAGTGAAAATCAACGAAAAAGAGAAGAGCTTCTCAGCCTTCTCTTTATTATATTATCATAATTGTTCTCAACAGAAAATGAAGCAGTCTCTCCTAAATAATTAAAAAACTACTACTCTTCAATTACAAATTTTTTCAATGTTCCAAAGTAGAGTGAACCACCAATAATGGTTAGAATTCCACCTACCCATCCCAAAAGTGGAATCAAACCGACCGCACCACCTACAATGAGCAAAACAGAAGGTGCATTCGTAACACGTTCATCATCTTTATAATAAACAATAGCAACAATTCCCAATACCAAAACAGCAATTTTAACCAATAACAAAATAATTGAAATTCCTGTCAATGTTCCAAGTGTTACATCTGCGTCTTCAGTTGCCGCAGCAGCACCAACAGCCATCATAAACATGATGACTGGCGCTAAAAGCAATACAATTCCTTAAATAAGACCAAAAATAGCGTTAACACGAGCAAGTGTATTTGTTTTCATAATAATCTCCTTAAAATTTTTATAGGTATTATTCTATCATAATTTATATAAAAATTAAACAATCTTATAAAATTTTATAATAAATATTGATTTTCAAAAAATAATTTTAAGTTCTATAGTCTCTTTATAATTAGTAGAAATATAAAATTATGAGAAAACTGAATAGTTGATTATGTTAATTATCTACACGGACAGGCTAGGAAAAATCTCATTTGAGGAAAAAGGCTAGTAAATTTTCCCATGATAAAACGCATACTATCAAGGTACTTGAAACCTTTGATAGTATGCGTTTTTATGATTTTAGCGACCTTTCTCAGTCTCTTTCTGATTATTTCGTTTCAAATCCTTCTGCGACCGCGTCCGCAAAGTTTTCTTCTACGATGCTTGCACAGTGGTCACAGATAACTGCATGGTAACTGCGTTCAGCAGTAGTTGGATCGATACGACGGCAACGGTCACATACTTCACCTGCAGCACGTTCAACTGTAAAGGCAACATCCTCAAAGCTAACTGCACTCTCTGGAGCTGCACCTTCTGCGATGGTTAATTCTGACACGATCAAAAGTTGGGCTACATTGCTGTTTACTGCTTCGAGCAAAGTTTTCACCACTTCATTTGGATAGACCGTCAAATGTGCTTCGAGTGATTTACCGATTACTTTTGCATTACGAGCTTCTTCTAAGGCTTTTTGAGCTTGTCCACGGAAGTCCATGAAGGCAGCCCATGTATCCAAGATTTCTTCTTGGTTCATAAAAGTTTCCGCTTCTGGTAATTCTGACAATTGAACAAAGTCTTCTGCTTCAAACTCAAGATAGGACCAGATTTCTTCCGCAGTGTGAGGAAGGATTGGTGTCAAGAGTTTCGTGATTTTGACAAGAATGTCATAAAAGACAGTCTGCATTTGACGGCGCTCAAGTGATTTGGCACCTTCGATGTAGACAACGTCTTTGGCAAAATCAAGGTAGAAGGCTGACAAATCAACGTTGATAAAGTTCACCAAGGCCTTGTAAATTGTCAAGAATTCAAAGTTTGCATAAGCATCACGAATCGTTTTCACAAGCTGGTTAAAGCGAATAGTCATATACTTATCAACGGAACGAAGTTCTTCATAAGCTACAGCATCCACAGTTGGGTTAAAGTCAGATGTATTGGCGATCAAGAAACGAAGAGTGTTACGGATCTTACGGTAGGTTTCAGAAACTTGGCTCAAGATGTCCATAGAGATACGAACGTCGTTGCTTGAATCTACACTTGTCACCCAGAGACGTAGGATTTCCGCGCCAAATTGTTTTTCAACATCGCTTGGAGCAATGGTATTTCCAAGAGATTTAGACATCTTCTCACCTTTACCGTCAAGGGCAAAACCTTGCGACAAGATTTGTTTGTAAGGCGCTACGCCATGGTTGGCAACTGATGTGATAAGTGATGAGTTGAACCAACCACGGTATTGGTCAGAACCTTCAAGGTAGAGGTCTGCTGGATATTTGAGTTCTGGACGGTTTACCACAACTCCGTTCCATGATGAACCTGAGTCAAACCAAACGTCCATGATATCTGTTTCTTTCTTGAATTCCCCATTTGGTGAACCTGGATGGGTAAATCCTTCTGGCAAGAGGTCTTTAGCATCACGTTCCCACCAGATAAGTGAGCCGTGGTCTTCAAAAAGTTGGGCCACATGTTCAATGGTTTCAGCTGTCATGATTGGTGTTCCGTCTTCAGCGTAGAAGATAGGAAGGGGAACTCCCCAAGCACGTTGACGAGAGATGACCCAGTCACCACGGTCACGGATCATGTTGTAAAGACGCACTTTACCCCATTCTGAGTGGAACTTCACTTTTTCAATTTCATCCAAGATTTCTTGGCGGAATTTTGATACAGAAGCAAACCATTGTGGCACTGCACGCCAGATGATTGGTTTCTTGGTACGCCAGTCAAATGGATAGGAGTGAGAGATTTCTTCTTGAGCAAGGAGTAAATCACCCAGTTTTTCGATAACAGTCGGCACAACCTTGTCATAGAATTGACCTGCAAATTCAGGGCCAGCATTTTCCATCATAATACCGCGTTCGTTAACTGTTACAGCAACTTCAAGGCCGTTGGCAACACCAACATTGTAGTCGTCCTCACCAAAACCAGGGGCTGTATGGACAATACCAGTACCAGAGTCAGTCGTAACGTGGTCACCAAGGATTACCAACTCATCTACAGCCGTATCCCATGGGTGGACTGTTACGATGTGATTCAATTCTTGACCACGGTAGGTTGCCAAGACCTGAACATCAGCCCAGCCAAATTTTTCAGACAAACTAGTCAACAATTCTGAAGCAACCACAAACTTACGAGTCTCACCAGCAGGTTGTACGACTACGTAGTCAATATCCGCTCCAACAGTCAAACCACGAGAAGCTGTGATAGTAAATGGAGTTGTGGTCCAGACAACGATATAAGTATCTGTATCTAGAACACCTTTGCCATCTTTGACGCGGTTAGCATAGTAAAGGGAAGTTGAAAGCAAGTCATGGTACTCAATTTCTGCTTCAGCAAGGGCTGACTCAGATGACCATGACCAGTAAACCGGCTTGGCACCACGATAGATATAGCCTTTCTTAGCCATTTCACCGAAAACACGGATTTGAGCTGCTTCATAGTCTGGAGTCAAAGTCACATAAGGATTTTCCCAGTCACCAGAAACACCCAAACGTTTAAAGTCTTCTCGTTGTTTATCTACTTGAGAAAGAGCATAATCACGGCAAAGTTTCAAGTACTCAACCAAGTCCATTTCTTTGCGTTTAACACCTTGTTTTGCCAATACTTGCTCGATTGGCAGACCATGCGTATCCCAACCTGGAATATAAGGTGCGTAAAATCCTGACATAGACTTCGAACGAACAATAATATCTTTAGAAATCTTGTTCATAGCGTGTCCAACGTGGATATTTCCGTTGGCATAGGGAGGTCCATCATGCAAGGTGAAATGCGGTTTTCCTTGGTTCAATTCTTGACGACGTTGGTAAAGTTTCGCTTCGTCCCACTCTTTTTGCCATAGTGGTTCTTTAGTAGGAAGTCCAGCACGCATTGGAAATTCAGTTTTTCCAAGATTTAGGGTATCTTTGAGTTTCATTATATCTCCTTTATTATATAGACAAATTAAAAACCACGAATCGCTAAAAAGGACGAAAATCGTGGTACCACCTTTGTTCGGAAAAAGACTTTGTCTTTTCCCCTCTTGTCCCGTAACGTGGGCAACGTCCAATCTTACTGCTTTCAGACTGGATTACTTGAGAGGATAATCTGACCACTAGGGATTGCAGGACTCACACCATCTCCTACTCGCTGGAAATATAGTTGGTTAGATCTTGTTCTCACATTTATTTCTTATAATATTGTAACGGATTCTTGTTGTGCTTCATGTCTAGTAGTTGAAGAAGCAGTTCCAGTTGCTGATGGCGATACTGAGAAATACTCAGTCATCATTTCTGAATCCTCATGTTGTGGTTCAACTGAATGAGACTGTATCTCTTCTACAACCGTATTGATGTCTAACACATGACTTTCCGCTTGACTGTTAGCCTGCTGAGCTTCAAACTCAGCTAATTCTTTGTTACCTGCTTCGATGCGGGCTTGTAACTCAGCCATTTCTTCAGGTGAAAATTGGCGAGTCACATCAATCGGCTCTTCTTCTGGTTGCGAAGGAACAGCTTCTCCCAAGACCTCACCTACGACTTCCTTGAAGGCTTCATCACTTGTTTGGAGATAAGTCGCAGTCGGACGAAGAATGTCTTCCCAATCTGAAGATTCGACAATTGCCAACTGGCTCTCAATCGTAGACTTGAGGCGTTGATGGAATACACGACTCTTGTTCTTCAACTCTTCTGTCTCAACAGCTACTTTCTTAGCATTATCTGTTGCCTGACGGAGGATTTCATTAGCCTTGTATTTCGCCTCTTCAAGGAGACGCTGGGCATCTTGCTCAGCCTGTTGAATAATATTGTTTGAGCGCTCTTGAGCAGCTTGCTTTACACGTTCAGCCGTATCTTGAGCAATCAAAACAGACTGGCTCAACGAATCCTTCATCTCATCAAAGTAAGATAAGCGCTCTTCTAAACTTCTAATGTGTCTTTCCATTTCGTGATTATTGCGAACTAAGTCCTCGTAATCACGAACAACAATATCAAGAAATTCATCTACTTCTTCTGGATCAAACCCTCTGAATTTCGTAGAAAAGGTTTTATCTTTAATTTCTAATGATGTAATTGGCATACTTTTCCTCACTTACTTAATAATAATTGGATAGTCAGTTTTATCTTATCCCTTTTAGTTTGCCCATTTTCTTTGACAATCTTCAGACGACCAAACTTTCTCACACTAATCAAATCCCCTACAGCTACTAGATAATCTAATTTTTCAACGGGGTGGTAGTTTACCTGAACAGATTTTTTCTCTATGAGTTGACTAGCCTGCTTTCTGGATAATTTCAAGGCACTTGATAAGAGGGCATCCAAACGAAAACTAGAAATCAAAATCTCTTGTTCTTGATAATTGATCTCAGATATGATTTTATCGGTGAAAGGACATTCCTCCAGCGACACAGGTAGTCTGGCAATCTTTTGTATCCCGTCCTGAAATAGAGGGATAAAATCACGATTGACAAAAATCTGTGCTCTCTTTTCATCTACCAAGATATCACCAAAGAGCTTACGATCAATTCCTAGTTGATTGATGATTGTCCCCAAAATCTTTGCATGTGTTAGCTGTTCAAACCTACTTGGATAACGGATCTCTAGCAATGCCATTTCAAAATCTGACAGTGTCGGACTGAAATAGTCCGGATACAGAAGGACACGGACAAATTCCGTATGGATATATTCTCCGCTACTCACACAGCCCAGTCCATGGGTCCCAGCCAAAACCCTCAGTATCTGTTCCTGATGCGGGTTGACAAAAGCAGTGAGAACAGGAGCATAAGTATCTTCCACTCGCTTGATCCACTCTAATCCCTTATCAATAAAGGGAGCATCATCAAGGGAAAAGTGCTGGTAAATTGCTTTATTTGTCATCATAGTATCAACAAGAAACGAATCAAGCTGTCACCCAAAAAACGGACGATTAAGATTGCCAGCCAAATGGATAAATCCAAACCTCCAAATTGTAAAGGTAAACGGCGAAGTGGATCAACAATCGGTCTAATCAGCTTTTCCAGTAAACGTTCTAGTGAACTACCATAAGAATTTGGAAACCAAGAGAGGAGTGCATAGATTAACAAAAGCAGGGAATAGATATTCACTGCATTTTGGATCAGACGAATTAGAAAAATCATTATTTCGCTCTACTTCGTTTAATATCAAAACCAAATTCTGCACTTTGAGAATCATCAGGCAACTTGATATCTTCAATATTCACAACCACATTGACTGGTGTCAACAAATACATTGTACTCGCAACTTTTTTCAGATTACCTGCCAAAACATGACGGGCACCGTCCAGATAGTCTAGACAACGACGAGCCTGAACCTCTGTCATGTACTGGAAGTCAATCAAGATACTTTCATTTCCAGCCAATAAATCCACAATCTCTGTTGCATCCTCATATTTTCTAGGATAACGAACATCAATCGTCACTTTTTCATCTGTACGATGGCTTTGCATAGCCAATTCTTGTTGGCGAGCATGTAAGCGAGTGATGTTGGCATCTTTTGAAGTAGTTGATTGAAACTGCGCTGGCAGTTCTTTAGAAGCTGAACTCGATGAAGCAATCATCTGTTCATCCTGAGGTTGATAAGTCGCAGTTGTTTCTTCCCCATCTTCTGTAAAATAATCTATAAATTTATCAAATCTATCTTTTAAAGACATAGATCTCTCCTATTTAAAAAATGCTGTGCCGATTCGAACAAAGGTCGAACCAAATTGAATCGCTTCCTTATAGTCACGACTCATCCCCATGCTCAACTCTGTCATCGGCATATTAGGAATTTGTTTTTCTCTAATTTCTGCTTGCAGTTCCTGAGTTTTCTTGAAAATTTGTTTCAATTCATCAGAATCTGCCTCAAAAGGAGCCATGGTCATCAAACCAACATACTCAATCTGATCTAGCTGAGCCAAGTCTGGCAAAAGTTCTAGTAATTCTTTTTTTGAAAAACCGTGCTTGCTTTCTTCTCCTGAAATATTGACCTGTAGGAAACACTTGATAACATGATCTGTTCTCTTTTGAATCTCCTGCGCCAATTTTAAGGAATCTAAAGCATGAAAGTAATCCACAAAAGGGATTACTTCTTTGACCTTCCGTCTTTGTAGCGTTCCAATCAAATGCCAAGTGACAGGGAATTCTTTTAACGTCTGATATTTTTCTAAAAATTTATCAACACGATTTTCACCAATATGATGAACACCCAGGGGAAGCAGGGCTTCCGCTGTTTTTACGTCCACATATTTCGTCACTGCAATAATTGAAACAGAAGCTGGATCACGATTGGCTTCTCGGCTAGCTTCAGCGACCTGCTGAAAAACGAACTCTGTATTTTTTTTCAAATCCATTGATTAACGATTCTTGAAGAATGGAGGTGTGTCCAACTCATCTTCGTCCTGATAAGTCGGTGCTTCGAAACGTTCTACAGGTGATACGACTGAATCAGTTTGACGAACGATTGATTCACGACGCAAGTCCCAATCACCAAAAGCAGAAGATTGACTTGTTTCAAAGCGTCGTTGGCTTTGTTTTGGTAATTCTGCTGTATCTTCTAGGTCAAAATGACGATCAAAATTTTGAGGGTGCGGTTGTCTTGAGGCTTCACGACGAGCCGCTTGTTTTACTGGAGAACCAACAACTTTTTCTACACGTTCTTGACGAACACCAGTCGCTACAACTGTTACACGAATTTCATCTTTCATGCTTTCGTCAATAGATGTTCCAAGCCAGATATTCACTCCTTGACCTGCTGCTTGGTTGACGATTTCTGAAGCTTCTTCTGCTTCAATCAATGTCAAATCAAGACCACCAGTAACGTTAACGATAACATCCTCTGCACCATCGATAGTTGTTTCAAGAAGTGGAGAGTAAATTGCTTTACGAGCCGCTTCAACAACGCGTTCTTCACCACTACCGATACCGATACCCATAAGGGCATTTCCTTTGTTTGCCATTACAGTTTTCACGTCAGCAAAGTCAAGGTTAATCAATCCAGGGTTGGTAATCAAGTCAGTGATCCCTTGAACACCTTGGCGAAGAACGTTATCTGCTTCACTAAGAGCTTCAAGAAGTGGCGTTTTCTTATCAACAATTTCAAGCAAGTTGTTGTTTGAAATGATCAATAGGGTATCTACATGTTCACGAAGTTCGTTGATTCCTTCTACAGCGTACTGACCACGTTTGCTTCCTTCAAAGCCAAAAGGACGTGTCACAACACCAACTGTAAGGGCACCTAAATCTTTAGCAATACGTGCAATAACAGGGGCAGCTCCTGTACCAGATCCACCACCCATACCAGCAGTGATAAAGACCATGTCTGCACCGCTAATCGCTGCTGTCAATGCTTCTTCGCTTTCTTCAGCAGCCTTACGACCAACCTCAGGTCGACCTCCAGCACCCAAGCCACGAGTCAACTTTGGTCCGAGTTGGATAACTGTTTCAGCTTTTGTACTGCTTAAGGCTTGTACATCCGTGTTCGCCGCAATGAATTCTACGCCTGAAACACCTTCGTCGATCATGCGGTTAATAGCATTACCACCGCCTCCACCGACACCAATTACTTTAATAACTGCACCTTGAGCAGCTGCTGTATCAAATGAAAATGTCATAATTTCTTTTCCTCTTTTATTCATCAAACATGCTTCCGATCAAGCTACGGAAACGGTCTGTTAATTTCGGTTTATCTTGAGAACTTGCTTGGAATTCGTCTCTTGGAGCAAGGCCACTGTCAGGTGTGATTTCAGTTGCTGCAGTAGCTGGTTGCACTGGAGTTGATTGTATAATTGGTGTCACACTCTGATTTGAAACACCAAAATTAATTGGTTTTTGGCGAAGGAATTCATCTCCTCTGACTGCCTTTTGAGCCAGAAGATTCACTTCTGTCAATTTACCTGCAAACTCAGACAAGCTGATTACATGTGCAAAAGCAGGGTTGCGAATTCCCACTTGATTTGGCACATAGAGTTTCACTCGAACACCAAACACTTCTTGCGCCAATTCGACAACTCCTGGTAAAATTGCATTTCCACCGATAAGGACGATACCTCCTGGCAAATCTAACAAGTGTCTTCTGTCTAACTCCTGTTTAATTTGATCAAAAATATGTTTGATACGTGCTGAAATAATTTCTGCCAAGTAACTTTCTGTCACTTCAACGGGCTCTACTTCACCAATGACTTCTACTTGGAAAGTCTCGTTACTTGCTAGTGGAACATAAGCTTCACCATAGTTGAGTTTCAAACTTTCTGCGATTTTTTGGGAAGTTTTTAAGACTTTGGAAATGTCTTTAGTGACATATTCTCCACCTTCTTGGTAAATGTTTGTAAATTGCAATTCTTGATTGCGAATGGTTGCAACTGTAGTCTGTCCACCACCCATATCAATCACTGTCGCGCCAAACTCACGTTCTCCCTCATTGAGAACTGAATTTACAATCGCTAATGGTGAGATGATGACGTTGTCAACATGGATTCCCACGCGCTCCACGGTTTTACGAAGGTTATGAAGAATGGTACGAGGTCCTGTGTAAAGTAAACCACGCATTTCCAAACGCACCCCCATCATGCCACGAGGGTCACGAATACCTTGGAAGCCATCTACGATAAATTCTTCTGGAATGAAAGTAATCACTTCACGATCAGGCGTCATGCTCTTAGTCAAAGCTGATTTGACAACATTCTCTACGTCTTGATCTGTAATTTCTTTTGTATCTGATGTTACAGGAATCATTCCTTGAGTTGGTTCAACCTGCAAGAGATTTGCTGGTAAACCAACATTGACAGACTTGATTGAAATTCCTGCCTTCTCTTCTGCCTGGGAAATTGCGGATTTAATTGCTGAAGCAGCCGCCTCAATATCAACGATAATCCCGTCTTTGACACCTTTACTCTTGGCATTGCTAACGCCAATTACATTTACTTCACCATCTCTATGTTCGGCAACCAGCACTTTGATGGAGCTAGTTCCGATATCTAAGCCTGTAAAAAAACCATCTCTAGTCATTACATTGCGTCCTCTCTGTCTTCCAAGTTTCTCACTTCTATTTTCAATAACTGTGACGAGACACAGCTATTCACAAAATATTATAACACAAAAAATCCAATCGTGCTTAGTTTTTCATAAATTTCCTCTAGGTTTTTTGTAAAAGTTTTTTAAACAATTTTTCTCAGGAGCAATCATTATTTTTATATCCTTACAGCTATATTTTGCATATTTAATCAAAAAAGAGAAGGCCTTTTTAAGCTTTCTCTTGAATCATTTTTTCTGCTCTTTGTTGCAAAAAGACCTCTAGTACTTTTGCAGTCAAGCTGATAGCTGCTACCAACACACTGGACACGATGAGGTAATTCGCTAATAGTCCGTGATTTCCCACTAGTGGTGGTTTATTTAAAAATCCATAATCTCCACCTACAACCAAGTTGACAACTCCTATCAAGGCATTTAGAGAAAATGTAATCACTGTCACATTTTTCAAATTGAGCAGGGAAGTTTCATAATTCTTAAACAAGTATAAGAGCGCATTCCCCAAAAGTGCCACGTGCCCGATGATAAAGGACAGGATAGTCACATGCGGAAACGGATAAGGGTCAAAGAGTGGATAAGCCAGAGCTGCAGTTGCTCCAAAGGTTCCTAGAAGGGCAAAGTATTGCTTGTACTTGGAAGTCCCTGGTATTAATAGCATAACAAACATGGCGATACGGCAATGATAGAAGGGCAAACTTTCCGATAAGGGCATTTGATTCCCCCAATACCAGCTATACAGAACAATCAGTTGAAGAGACTGAAGGAACTGAATGAAGCGCTGGTAAGCCACCTTGTCACGGTAACGATATGAAACATAGAAAGTAAGAGCCAGTAAACATAACAAACCAATATACCAGTGGAGTTCAAACTGGGGCGGTTCTGATATCTGTGTGGTAAATAATTGTTCCCACAAATTCATATTCTATTCCTCGTTCATCTAGCCAGAGCAGTAGAAAGTTCACTGCTCTAGTTTTTATTTTTTTTTTTGAAAAAACTTGATTCTATGACATGCATAGAACACTTGCGTCTTAAATTCGCAACCTATTATATCATTTGTATCGCAGAAATGCACCTTACAGACACCTTTTTTGATTTGCAGACTTCTCTAGCATAACCTAATCAATATATTGCTCTCTTTGTCCCTGATAAACTTGCCAAAGAATCTCCATCTGCTCCTTGGTGATGCGTTTTTCAGACAAGGCTGGCAGTTGGTCAATGGCAAAAAATTGAAGGTCCGCAATCTCTTGATTTTCTTGAAATCGTCCGTCAAGAAGCTTACATTCAAAGACAAACTTTGCATATTGTTTGCTCTGTAGTTGGAAACGATTGGTGTCAAAAACTGCAAGTAACCTTTCAACTTTAGCTGTAAAACCGGTTTCTTCTTCAATTTCCTTAAGAATATTTTCGGTTGGAGAATAGCCGACTTCACCAAAGCCACCTGGCAAAGCCCAACTTTCCTCTCCTTGCCCTCTGACTAGACATACTTTTTCATCCTCAACAATCCAAGCACGGACGTCCATCAGAGGAGTTGCGTAAGCGGAAGTTGGTCTCAGGAGCTCTGTTACTTCCTCTTGCTTTAGTTCTGTAGTTTCTCTCAAAATATCAGATAAGATCGCACGCAAGTCCTCGTATCGCTCACAGTCAAAAGGATCTTTTGTGAAGGTTAATCCAGTATCCGTAATGGCTAGCATTCTTTGCAGATACTTGGTAAAATCACTTGCATTCATTTTCTAAACTTTCTACCAACTTGGCTAGATTCATGGAGTTAGAGCCTTTGAGCAGAATTTGGTCGTTCGTACCAAGGCTTGCCTTAACCTGCTTGACAAGGCCTTCAAATTGGTCCTCGCCAGCTGTTTTTTTGAAGTAATAAACGTGGCCGATTGGAAACATTTGACTGGCCAGTTGAGCCAATTCAGCAATGTCTTCTCCATAGAAAATAACCATATCAAGCACATCTGGGGAAAGGCTCAAAATCATCTGATTATGGAGTTGAACAGACTGGTCACCAAGTTCCTTCATGTCTGCTAGAACAGCGATTTTCTTGCCACCTTCATTAGCTGGAATAGCAGAGAAAGTCTCTAAAATTAGCTTCATAGCAGTTGGATTGGCATTGTAAACATCTGACAGGATGTCTGCTCCATTGACTGCTTTCTTCCACTCAGTACGATTGCGGGTCAATTCTAGGTTCTGAAAGGCCTGACGAATTTGCTCCTCTGAAACTCCTTCTTGTAGAGCCACATAAGCAGCAATCATAGCATTGGTGGCATTGTACTTACCTGTCACTGGCAAATCGAGGGCTTGTTCCAAAAAATTAGCCTTAAAGGTCAGACTATCCTTGCGCTCAACCAAGTCTGTAATTTCCAGCTCAGCTCCTTGGCCAAAACGAACCACCTTTTTATCAGCTGGCAAGTAGTCCTCTACAATCGAGTCAGCTGGTGCCAAAAGCAAAGAACCTGAAGCCATGCCATCTGCAATCTGCATTTTTCCTTTGGCAATCTCAGAACGGTCCTTGAAAAAGGCCAAATGGGCTTCTCCAACCAAGGTCACGATGCCTGTCTTTGGATGAGCCAATTCAGATAAGAGATGGATATCTCCCAAGTGATCCTGCCCCATCTCCAAGACCAACTTTTCTGTTTCCTCAGGCATGTGAAGAACCGTGTAGGGAAGGCCAATCTCGTTATTGTAGTTTCCTTGTGTTTTGTAGGTCTTGTATCTTGTTGACAATAAATGCGCCAACATATCCTTGGTTGTTGTCTTTCCATTTGAACCCGTGACTGCAAAGACATCAACCGCTATTTTTTCAAGATAGTAGGCTGCGAGAGTTTGAAAGGCAGACAACACGTCGTCTACTAGAATGTAGGGATGACCTTCTACTTCCTTCTCAGAGAGGGTTATTGCTGCTCCATTTTCAAAAGCTGTTTCGATAAAGTCATGACCATCACGCGCACCTTTAAGTGGCACAAACAAATCTCCTGTCCCAATCAAACGACTGTCAAACTCTGCCTTAACTAGCAGACTATCTGGATAAACTGTCACATCATTTTTAGCTCCAACAGCTTGGGCGACTTCATGGATTGTTAATTTCATTTCTACTCCTTTAAAAAGGGCTGAAGTCCACGAACTCGACTCACCTTGCAGTGATGGTTCTGGCTTCTACCCCTCTTTCATTTTATAGCAAATGCGCTTCGCGCTTGTTAAAGCTTTCCTTGGCAAGGTCAACCAAACGCTCGATTAGTTCTGGGTAGCTGATTCCCATATTGTCCCAAAGTAGTGGATACATAGACCACTGGGTGAAACCTGGCATAGTATTGAGCTCGTTTAGGAAAATCTCGCCCTTATCTGTATAGAAGAAATCGCAACGAGATAGACCGAGACCACCGATCGCACGGAAGGCTATTTCTGCATTTCGACGCATGATAGCTACCACATCATCACTAATCTTGGCTGGGATGTCCATGGTAATCTTGTTGTCAATATACTTGGCATCGTAGTCATAAAAGGCAACATCCTTGACCACTTCACCAGGAAGCGTACTCTTGACATCATAGTTGCCCAAGAGACCAACCTCGATTTCACGGGCATTCACCCCTTGCTCTACCAAGACACGACTGTCATATTGGAAGGCAAGCTCCAAGGCTTGACGGAGTTCCTCTTGGTTTTCAGACTTAGAAATACCGACACTTGAACCCATGTTTGACGGCTTCGTGAAGACTGGATAAGTCAGTTTTTCTTCAACTTCAGCTATTTTAGCAGTCACATCATCACCTTCGACGATAGCCACATAAGGAACTTGAGCAATCCCAGCAGACTCCAAGACACGTTTGGTCGTGATTTTATCCATGGCAAGACTTGACGACAAGATATTACAGCCGACGTAAGGCATTTTCAAGACTTCCAAGAATCCTTGGACAGAGCCATCTTCACCCATCGGACCATGAAGAACTGGAAAGACCACTGCACCTTCTTCGTAGATAGCACTTGGCGCTATTTTCTTGTCCCAGTCAATAGTCGCATTGGTCATAAGACGGTCCTCTTGACCTGGTGTCTGGTTAAATTCCTGCGTTTTGATAAAGTCACCTGACTGGCTGATGAAGAAAGTCTTGACTGTGAAACGGTCGTAGTTGACCGCACGCATCACACTTTCAGCTGAAAGGACAGAGACTTCACGCTCTGCACTCCGTCCACCGTATAAAAGAATAATCGTTTGTTTCATATTTTCTTCCTATCATTCTTCCTGTAATTACTTTTTCAATTATACCATATTTACAGAATTTTGGAAAAATAAAAAGGAGCTCAAAGCTCCAGTTATAGTTTAAGCATGATTTGGTGTTTAATAATAGATATAGAATAACCTACTCCGTTTAACTATTTTCTAATTCTCTGATTTTTCGGATTTTTTCAGCTTCCAAATCTTCCTTTTTCTTTCGATTATTTTGCATATCATTGGTAATATCCTCTAAGGTTGATTTTAGCCACATAGGTTTCACTATCAAAACATAAACCCAGTAAGATGCAAAGCAAAAAATTAAAAATTTTGTTCTACCATAGTGACTACTGGCTCCAAAATCTCTACCATAGTCTAAACTCATTGTTATGAAAAACAAGACCAAACCGACTATCGAAACAATACTACCATGACTAGCCCTTGTTATTAGCTTCGTTTCGTTATTCTTATATTCAATTCTTTTATCTTCATACTGCCTATCCAAATCCTTCATCCAATCACTATAAGTCGTCTCTAATTCTTTCTTAGTTTTTCGAATATACTCATCTCTTTTTTTCTTGTCTAAAACTTCCATGGCGAGTTGATGCTGAGGAGAAATATTTAATATCTGACGGCAAATATCATAAAGGAGAGTAGATGGAGTTACTGAATTATTAATTATATTTTCATCAACCATCCACTGGTAAATCTGGATAACGTGGTTGTAATAATCTCGTTTCTTATTTTTGATGATACAATCAGAATACTCTTTTATAACTTGATAGATAAAATCACCTACATACACTGTATTTAAGAACGGGCTCGTTATCGTATTTTGTTTCAATAAGTTTATTTCTCTTATAACTCTATCGAAAGCAGCTATTCCAGAAGAAATATCTTTTACCACATATAACATCTCATAGTTATAAGCTATTTTTAACTGTTCAAATGCTTCTATAACAAATTGCCTGTTTCCATATTGATTTTCTTTCAACATAAACAAGGCTCGTTGAAAATATACATCATATTTTGTATAGTGATTATACAAAATATCCTCCACCCCATCTTCTTCTACAATGGCTTCATTGACATAGTTCATCGCTAAGTCAATCTTCCCAACATTGGCATAGATGACTGCAGCTAATCGTAAGATACCTGTATTTGTTTCATTACGAAACTGTAAAGCCTTTTTCACTGCTTGTTCAGCTAGATCATATTGCTGTTTATTTAAGTAATAGTCCTCCGCTTTTTTAAAATAGAAATCAAACTTCTCACTACGTTCATCTGCTGGGTCAGAAGTTTTCTTTTCAGATTTTTCTAACTGAGTATCGTAGGCTTTTTTCTTCTCGGCTGATGAAAAAATTTCCTGAGCTTCTGAAATCCAAATCCTCTTTTGTTGGTAGGCTAGGTCATTACTTCTAGCGGCTCGGTTATCCCATTTTCGCTTTTCTTTTTGCAGGTAGTCTTGAATTTCTTCCAGACTCCAACTTTTAGAAATCTCTAATTCTTTGTAGTAGTCAATCAACATACTCTTCTCCTAGTTCTTGTTCTTGTTCTTCTTGACATACCTGATGATGGACGAGAACGCTGACCTCAGCATACCGCAAGATTTTGTTGTTAAAAGTATAGCCATTTCTAATAACTTCGACCACCTCAATCTCATCATCATCTGACTCAATATCCTCTTTTTGAACAACCTTATATAGACTGGCGTCATAATCACAAGAGACCTTTATCCGCTCTACACCTTTAGAGTTTAGGATATCGTAAACTTCATCATAGAGAGAGACTATAAAGTCATTATTATAAGCAGCATTTCCTTCAATTCTGTCTAGGACAGTTATCAAGTCTTTAAAGAGGGGCAACTGTAGCTCATTTTCTATTCCCTTAATCAGATGAGATATCAACTCTTCCTTTTGCTTGTCTTGGGACAATCTCCGAAAATACATCTTATTAGTATTTTCTATTTGAAGAGCTATATTATCAACCTTCTCATGCAACTCATTGAGCAATTCTAGTTTATCATCCATGTTTCTACCTACTCAATACTTAATTTATCTAAGGCAATTTTCTGAGCATTTACTCCAGCTTGATCCAGATTGTTAATTCTATCAATACTAAAAGTACCAATCAACCCATTAACCGTCAAGTCATAAACTTCAATAAAGACAGTTTGATCAATATCGTATAAATAAGTTATTTTTATCGGAGAACCTTTAGGAAGATTCGGAGATAGAGGAAGTTCTTTTTCACCTATGATTTTTACAAACTCAAGCTCTGTATCATCCCCTTCGGTTACCTGAACTAAAATAGAAGCTTGATGTTCATAACGTGTGTAAACATTTTTAGAACATTCTGCAGGTAATTTTGTATTATGTAAAATAACATGCATGTTAACTTTTTTGTCATTAGAATCTATTACAATCACTCCTAAAGACTGTGAAGTTACATCAGAAATTTCAACATTATCAATCTTACCTTGGGAAATACTGAAAAATTCCTCCTCAGTCAGGTCTTCTTTGGTTTCTAAGATGGCAAGAATGGAAGCTCCTTGAGCTACTGCATAATCTGGTTGAACATCGTTGACAATGGTTTTACCTGACAATTGCTCAATTCGGTCTCTAATCATCGGCATCTTAGTAGAGCCGCCTACCATCAAGATGTGTTCAATATCACTCCAACCAATTTGTTGCTCTTCAAAGATTTCATCAATAAACCAAGTTGTTCTATTAACTAGTTCCTTGCTTTCTGTTTCAAATTCATCTCTTGTGACTGTGATAGGATAAGTGTCACCGTCAATGGTAAATCGTTCTTTGGCTTGCATTTTTTGAGAGAGGCTGACCTTGATTTTTTCTGCCTTTTCTCTGATTTCAGCAATCAGTTTATCATTGTCAAGAGAAACTTCAACACCTTCTCCTTCCAGCTTCCTGATAATGTTAGTTACAATGACTTGGTCAAAGTCTGTCCCTCCAAGATTAGAGTCACCGGTCGTCGATATCACGTCAATGTTACCATTCTTGATTTCAAGGAGAGTGACATCAAAAGTTCCTCCGCCTAAATCATAAACAAACACCTTACCATCCTTTTCTTTATCAACTCCAAAAGCAAGTGCAGCCGCTGTTGGCTCGTTAATAATCCGTAAAACATTCAAACCTGCAATTTCACCTGCATGCTTAGTAGCTGTACGTTGTGAATCATCAAAATAAGCAGGGACTGTAATGACGACATCCTTGATTGTCTCTCCTAAGCTCAACTCGGCATCCTGAACTAGTTTTTTCAAGATAATAGCTGATAAGCTTTCTGGAGTATAGTCCACCCCTGCCGGAGAGATAAAAGTGTAGGATTTCCCCATCTGCCGTTTGATAAATTGAACGACATTATCTGGATCAATGGCTGCCATATTTTTAGCCTGTACTCCAACTACGGTTTCATCTTTTCCCTCATAGGGGTCATCAAAGAAAATCACTGACGGAGTTGTCTCACGCCCCTCAAGATTATGAAGAATTTGAGCTTGACCATCTCGAAATACTGAAACTGCTGAAAAAGTTGTTCCTAAATCAATTCCCACAACAACCATATTTTAGTCCTCCTATTGACCAATTTTTTTTAAATACTGCTCTAACTCACCCTCTAAGCGCTGAATGGTCAAAGTGGTTTGCCTTAAACTTCTGGCAGTCTGGGTAACTTGTTGACTAGCTCTCATACCTGTGCTATTACCTCGTGTCAGAGAAAAAATCATAGATGCATTGCTATTTAAAAACTCTGACCCTTGCATACAAAACCGGGCTATTTCCTTGCTTGATTCTTTCAAATCATAAATTTTTACAATCAATTCCTGAATATCCATATCTTTTCCCTCTATTATAAAATCATAGCGATTTTATCTAAATCGTCCTGTGCCTGTTTTATCTCCAGCATCGATTGTTTAACATCTTTACTAGATTGTTGGAGAATAGCTGACAGCATGTTTTCAACTGTACTTCCTGCAAAGTCTTGATGGATTACCTTTACTAGGTTATCCAAATCTGCTTCCAGTTTTTCCAAACGCTGATTTTGTTGGGATAGTTGGAGTTTACTGGTATTGATTGAGTTTATTAGGTTTCTTACAGACATGACACTCACTTCCTTATGATTTCTTTTTCTATCTTTAGGTAATCCTCATAACTAATCTCTGAAAAGGGGATAAAACTAATAGGCTGTTCACTTTCAATCTCATCCACATATAACACTCGGTTACGAGTTGTTTTCCAGTTGATAAAGGGACCAACATGACTTTGTAATGTTCTGGCATCCACTTTTAAAAATAGCTTAGTATTAAAGAGTTCTGAACTATTTCTCATTCCAATAGCTTGCTTTTCAAAATTAGCATTTTTTATCCACCAACCAACAAAATGAATCCCATAACTGGAAGCCTCTTCTAAAAATGTAGCTAAAGGTGACGACATACTAAACGGATCTTCCGAAACAAGTTTGACACTATCCATTCCTAGAGCAAACACAAAAATTTTATTGGTGACTTTTGTAGTCTTCTCTTTTCTCTCGGATAAAATAGAATTTAGATAAGAAATCAAGTTTTCAGATTCAATTTGAAAAACATCATGACCTATCTTTTCAAGAATGTTACAGGTCATAGACAAAGACTCCTTATTCTTTTGCTCTCCATTAACACAGAAAATAAACTCATCCGTCTCGCTTCCCTCTCTTAAGGCTAATGAAATGGCCATCGACTCTACCATTCCGAAAACCATATGGTCATTGCCACTATTAGCTCCTATGATGGCAATATTTCTACCTGACTCACTCAAGAAATGGCTTGTAACAAATTTATTTGATACAGCTATTTCTTTCCCTAGATAGGCTCTTGCTTCTGGGAACTTATGAGAAAATTCAGTAAATAATGATTCTTGCTCAACCAAAGAAATTTTCGCTTCTGGATCAAATATTAAAGGAGCTGGATACATTCTATGGGCTAAAGACCACCAAGTATCTCTTAAGGGTTTTAATACTTTCTCATCTGCGAATGCTATCACAACCTTTTTATTTTGGGAGATTTCGCCGTAATCTAAATTGACAATAGCCTCTCTTGGTTTGAGGTAACCTGCTGCTACATTGCCAATTCCTAAGGTCATCTGTGATTCTGCAAAAGAATTTTTATGAGCAATACGGATTGGAACTTGGCTAAAAATACTATCCATCTTTCCTAGCAAGGCTTGAGAACCTGATATCGTCTGAGAAGCTAAAATAAAATGAATACCCGCTGCCCTGAAAAGTCTGACAGATTTTTCCAACATATCTACTATTTTACGTCCCTGTTCTGCATCCTCACCAAACATCAACTGAAACTCATCAATGACAACTACAATCCTAGGAAGTTCATAGTCAGGAAATCTTGTACGAAAAGCACGAATATTGGTCTCATCATGGAATTTAAATAAGGCAAGTCTCCTCCGATACTCCTCGTATAAAAACTCTAGAACAGATAAACCAAACTCAACGTCACTTTCCAATCCCAAGGCTTTGGCGTGGGGTAAATATTCCTTACGACCAATATTAGAAAAAGCTTTTAGGGTTACACCTTCTTTGAAATCCAGCATATAGAGATTTAATTCTCTAGGTGAGTAAGAATAACATAGACTATGTATTATGACAGAAAGCAGATTTGACTTCCCTTGGCCTACGGCGCCTGTAATCAAAACATTATGCCGTTGATTGACTTCATCTCCTAAGGTAATGGCAACATTTTCTAGACCATACTGACCTACAGTAAAGGTTAAACCGTCTCTGCTGGTCTTGCTCCAATAGATCGAAAAATCTTTTCTTAGTGTCTTAGTTTCATTCATTATCTTTAAAAATTCGATTGGTTTTATCAAACTGTTATCGACTTGTCTGCTTAAAAACGTATTTCGCTTTAGGATTTCTGAGACAGGAAGGTTAGGAATCGGAAAAGATTTTTGATGAATAACCAGTTGGTTATCTCTCATCTCAATAATATGAAAATAGTTTTCAAACTGTAATCCTCTAATATCTGTTGTTGGAGAAATGACCAGAAAACTCACTCCCGCCCGTGGTCCAGCTTTGATAAGAGAGTTGAGCAAGATTTTTATTTTTTCAGCTAAAATATCCATATCAACATATAAAACAATTAGCTTGTAACTTTCTATCGGTTGATTGAGACTTTCTCTAAATTCAAATAGAGAAGGGAATCTGCCTTGTATAACATTTTGCACTCCATGAATATGATCACGCAAATAAAAGAGATAGTTTAGCAAATCTTCTTCGCTAGAAATCATTTTCAGCAGTTTCTGCTCACCCGAGCTAAAACTCGAGAAAGGAGAAAAGACTCCCGATATCTCACTGTCAAAACCAACAATTTCTACCTGTCCTAGTGCGGTATGAGTCAAGGTCTCGGACAAGATATACTGAGCAAGTTTCAAAGATTGTGCATCATAAGACTCTTCAATCCAGATATTGGCTTTTCCAATAAATGTTAATTCTTCTTTGTTTAAAGCGCTTTCAAAACAAATTTTGTCATATACTTCTAGTGTAGACTCCATCATTTCCCCTCCCTAACTATTTATGCTTTGAATGTATTTAAACAATTTTAAAGTCAGATAATCCAGCTCTCTTTCAACTTCCGATAGGATTACCTTAGCATTTTCCAACTCACTTCTCAGCGCACTATATAGACTGTCATCACTAAAATATCTGACAAGTACAGACTCCATCTCGGATATGTTTTGAATGATCTCAATAGCTAACCTTCGCCTCTGTAAAGCTTCTAATCGGATTTTCTCTGTTTCTGCAGTTATATAGTAGATATTTTCACCACTCATCTCTACAATCCCCCTCTACAATCTGTAACTGCTCTATTAGACTTTGAGCCTTATATAGAGACTCGTTAACCCGAGACAACTCCATGTTCAATCTCTGACAAATTGCTATTCCCTCATCCCTGATAAAGCTATTACTATGACTGAATAGATAATCTATAGGAATCAATAACTGCTGACTAATTTTATTGGACTCTTCTGTCGCAAGAGTAATTTCGTTTTTCACACCAGCTTGTAAGCGAATTTTTATCATCATCTTTTCATTATTGATGTAGCTCACTTTTTCCCTCTCAAAATAAAACACAAAATAATGTGTGTTTTCAGTCTGCTGTAACTTTATAGTACAGGCTTTGACTCCCCTTTAGAATATCATATTTTCTAAAAAATAAAAAGTATTTCATAGATTTTTTGAACTTCTTAAAATTTTAATATAATTATGGAAATTCTATAATGAAACTAAGCACCCATCTCTCCTAAAAATTTGATGGTTCAAGTAGCTTATAGCTAGTACTCGATTTCATTTGATAACAGTTTCAAGGGTCCCTATTGTCAAATGAAAGCTAATTATAGACATAAGAAAACACCTCTGTGTTATACTTGTTGTTCACCACAAACACAAGAAAGGCACAGAGATGCAAGACAATTATACTACAAAAGGTAAACATTTGACAATCGATAGCCGTCGCTTAATCGAACGATGGAAAAAAGAAGGAAAATCAAATAGAGAAATTGCCTCTCTACTTGGAAAAGTTCCTCAAACTATCCACACTGAAATCAAGCGTGGGACAGTCCGACAATGTCTTGGAAAAGGGCGCTTCAAAGAGATTTATTCTGCCGACTATGCTCAACAATCTTATGAAAGCAATCGCAAGAGCTCGGTCAAGAAATCAAGCTTAACCAAGGAACCTAATAAGACAAACCCCTAAGAAAAAATTCCTAGAGCTTGTCTTATTAGTTAAAATAAGCTAAATTTTTACTGACTTTTACAACTCTGTCCGATTTTCAATAGCCCGTAAGAGTGTAACTTCATCCGCATACTCAATATCCGCTCCGACAGCGAGACCTCGTGCTAGACGCGTAACCTTGATACCAGCTGGCTTGAGCAAACGTGAAAGATACATGGATGTCGCTTCACCATCTGCTGTAGCATTGGTTGCCACAATCACCTCTGAAACCTCACTATCCATGAGACGGGTCATAAGACTCTTGAGATTGATATCGTCTGGGCTGATGCCATTCATCGGAGAAATGAGGCCATGCAAGACATGATAGAGTCCGTGGTATTCTTGGATATTTTCCATGGCAGCCACATCGCGACTATCTTCTAGCACCAAGATGGTTGTCTGGTCACGAGTTGGATCTGTACAGATAGAGCAAGGATCATCGTCAGTCAAGCGACCGCAAATGGAACAATAGGTCAATTCCCGTTTAGCAGACAGGAGATTTTTGGCAAATTCATTGACGTCGTCATCGGACATTCCAATTGTATAGAAGGCTAGGCGGGTAGCCGTTTTGATCCCGATCCCCGGAAGCTTCGAATAGCTATCAATTAGCTTGGCAATAGGTGTTGGATACAGCATAAGTCCCTTTCTAATTCATCGGATGGTGTTGGTGATAAAGATTGATAATGTCGCGTGCAATTGAAGGTCCGACACCATTTGTAAGATTAGTGTTATGAGGAAAGACAACTGCAACCGCAATCTGTGGATTTTCGGTTGGTGCATAAGCGACTGCATTTGTATTGTTGGCTTTTTGACCGCCATTAACATAACTTTCGGCTGTACCCGTTTTCCCGCTGATGGAAACGGCTGCACCATTTGAAAAGGCACGACCAGTTGTCAGAGCGCTCGTTCCATGCGAAACTTGATAGAAACCTTGCTGCAAGATAGCCATATCTGCTTCTGAGATATTAACCTTGTTCATTTCCTTGGTGGCTGTTTCTTGAACCAGACTTCCCAACCCACCTTGGTCATTGTTTCCATAAACCCCTTCAACGATATGGGGAGCCAGACGCACACCATTGTTTGCAATGGTTGCAACGTACTGGGCTAACTGCATCGGAGTATAGTTATCAAACTGACCAAAAGCATTATTTAGATAGTTGGCCAAATCAAATTCTTTTGGTATAAATCCTGTTGATTCATCTGGAAGATCAATCCCCGTTGAAGCTCCGAGTCCATATTCCCCAAAGGTTGACCGCAATTTGCCCATAGCTGTATCTAATTGACTCGTCGCTACCATCATATTGGGTTTATAGGTCTGTCCCATAATTCCCAGAGCTGTTTGCACCATGTAAGTATTAGAGGAATATTCCAAAGCTTCAACCGCTGTGATAGGAAAAGAACCGTAGGACAAGGTATACCATGAATTGATAGGAGCTGAACCTTGGAAAACAATTGGCTGGTCTGTCAAGGTTTGATTGCCTGACAAAACTCCATTTTCCCAGCCAGAGCTGATGGTTGCTGCCTTAACGACAGACCCTGGTACAAAAACGTTGGTAACTGTCCCTAGGGAGTCTGGACTTAATTTCCCTGATTGGACATCATGCTTGACACCTGACATGGCTAGAACTGCACCTGTTTTAGGATTGAGAGCGACTGCGTAGACTCCTTCCGAATATTTAGCGCCACCATTACTCAACTCCGAGTTAAAGTAGCTCTTGAGTAGATCATCCACTCCATTTTGGAAAGCTAGGTCAATCGTTAGTTTAATATTGTTTCCTTTGCTTCCTTCCTCGACATTTTCCACACTTTCCATGTTTCCGTGTTTGTCGAGATGTACTTCTTTGACAGAGCGTTTACCTTGGAGGACATCTTCATATTGCTTTTCAAGATAAGAAGTTCCCACTCGGTCATTGAGAGAGTAGCCTTTCTTGAGATAAGCGTCAACTTCCTCAGCTGGAAGTCCTGACTTTTCATTTGAAACGCTACCGACGATAGAAGATAGAGAAGTGTCTAGTACTTTTCGGTCCCATGAGGTTGAAATGCTAATGCCCGGTAATTCCTTGGATGCAGAAGCCACAAGAGCGACCTGAGTATCATCCAAGGCATCTGTTGAAATGGTGCCCGTCGCAAAATTTTCAACTGCATTGAGCTGACTAAACAGGTAGATTTCCTTTTTCTGATCATCCGTATAGCTAAGCTGACTCACGTCAATACTTTCAACCGCATTATTGTAGAGGGTCGCTTCTGATAAGCGATTCCCATCTGAATCCAGACGTTTATCGCTTGGCAAGGATTCGACTGTTTTTTTGTAAATATCCTGGTCCGCCAGGTAATAGTCTGCAATCTGTCGATCAGTCAGATCAGGGGAGGTTACATTTACATAAGTCAGCAGTTTTTTAGCCGTCTCCTTCAACTCTGCCGCCGTCATCTTATTGTTTCGTGTGAAAGAAACAACTTGCTTGAGTGTGTTTTCTACCAAGGGTTTACCTGTTGCATCATAAATCTGCCCTCGAGCTGAACTGGTTGTCACCCTAGTCTGGCTGGCTGATGTCAACTTTGCTTCATAGAAATCTTTATTCAGCACCTGCATGTATAACAATCGACTGATAATGGTCATAAACAGTAGGATAACAATGGCAAACAGTAAATTAAGCCGAATCGGAATCGAATGGCTATTGAATTTTCTCATACAACTAAGACTCTTTTCTAGAAAAATTCCCGATTTTCACCTTCATTTTCAGCTAAAATAATAGAGCAAACGGGTGAAGCTCGGTACTTTTCATTGTACCATATTTTACGGAGAAACTCTTGGAAAAGTCGAAGCATTTTTTGACTTTTAACTGAAAATGCCTTTTTATTTAGTTATCCTAACTTCTATGATATAATGATGTTAATAAGCTGGCAATCGTCAACTTTTAAGAGTTTGACTCATGAAAAGGAGCTCCATGAAAAAGCAGGATATCGCAACTATTATTGATCTTCATTTTGAAGAATTAACAGAGTTAGAGCAGGAAATCGCTCGTTATTTCTTGCAGGTAGATACGATTGTGGATGATCTATCATCGCAACAGGTTACTCAAAAACTGCATGTTTCCCAAGCTGCTCTTACTCGTTTTGCAAAAAAATGTGGCTTTACTGGCTATCGAGAATTTGTCTTTCAATACCAGCACCAGGCCAATAAACAGGATACCCATTCTCACCAACACAGTCCTTTGACCAAACGTGTTTTACGAAGCTACAGCAACCTACGGGAACAAACACAGGATTTAATTGACGAAGAACAACTGGAACGAGTTGCCCAGCTAATCGATGACGCTGAACGAGTTTACTTTTTTGGAACGGGAAGTTCTGGTCTGATTGCCCGTGAGATGAAACTCCGTTTTATGCGTCTAGGTGTTGTCTGTGAAGCTTTGACCGATCAGGATGGCTTTGCATGGACGACCAGTATCATGGATGAAAATTGTTTGGTCCTTGGTTTTTCCCTATCAGGCACTACCCAATCCGTCCTAGATAGTTTGTTGGATGCCAAGGAAATGGGGGCTAAGACCATTCTCTTTACCAGCGCTCCAAACAAAAATAGTCAGGCTTATACCGAAACAGTCCTCGTCGCAAATCATAGCCAATCTTCTTACATCCAGCGTATTTCCGCTCAGCTCCCTATGCTCATTTTAATAGATTTGATTTATGCCTACTTTTTGGAAATCAATCGAGATAGCAAGGAAAAAATCTTTAACAGCTATTGGGAAAATAAAAAACTCAACGGCTATCGTAGACAAAAACGCGTTAGAAAATCCTAGTTTGGTTGGACCAAACTAGGATTGTTTTGTTTTGAAATGATAATAGGCACCCAACATCCCTGCTGTATTTTGGTGATGGGCAAATTCTAATCGTGTTTTTTCAGCTAAGCTTGGCACCAAGGCCGCCTTCAAGGCTGTGCGGATCTTCGGTTTGAGAATAGCCTCTTGCCCCATGATGCCGCCACCAAGAATGACCACTTCTGGATTGGCAACGTAGCAAATATTTGCCAGACCTTTTCCTAGATAGTCTACCATGCGGTCAATCCCAGCCATACAGATCTTGTTTCCTTCAGTAGCTTCCTTGAAAATGCGCCGGCCATTCCACTGATCAACTGAATCTCCATGAGCTGTTGCTACATACTCCACCAAGGCTGTCGTAGAAGCCAAGTCCTGGAAAGCTCCATCCTGCATATGCATATAACCGACTTCGCAAGCTGAGTTGCTAAATCCATGGAAGACCTTCCCATCCATAATCAAGCAACCACCGATACCTGTTCCAATGGTCAAGCAAAGTGTGACACTCGCTCCCTTTCCTGAACCAGATACTGCCTCAGCCAGACCTGCACAGTTGACGTCATTCTCAATCTCACAAGGAATAGTAAAACTCGTCTCGATTTCCTTCTTGAACTGGGTTCCTGCATAGTTGGGAATCTGAGGACCAGCGTAGAAAATCTCACCCTTATCTGGATCCACCATCCCAGCAGAAGAAATGGCAACACCTGCTACTGGGCCTTTTTCTAAATAGCTGGCTACGATATCTTTTGTCTTTTGTAAGATATGAGGTCCACCCTTATGCGCCTCAGTTGGCATTTCATGCGATTCAACAAGTTGGCCTTCTTGGTCAATCAAACCATATTTGATATTGGTTCCACCGATATCAATTGCAACGTAGTGTATCATAAATACCTCCTTATGGATTAGAGGAAGCGCTCCTTGGTTTCACGAATCAATTGCGCTGCTGCTTCTACAACTGGTCGATCTTCTTCAGTCACTGGCGTCAATGGTGAACGAACTGATCCAATGTTAAGTCCTTCATTGATCTTCAAGACTTCTTTGATCACACCGTACATATTTCCATGTGCAGCAGTCAATTTGCCAATGATCGCATTAATAGCGTATTGCAATTCACGCGCTGTTTCCAAGTCTTTCTCAGCAATCAACTGATTGAGTTTCAAGAAGAGTTCTGGCATAGCGCCATAAGTACCACCAATACCAGCTTTGGCACCCATGAGACGGCCACCTAGGAACTGTTCATCTGGACCATTAAAGACGATGTGGTCTTCTCCACCAAGGCTGACAAAGGTTTGAATATCTTGAACTGGCATAGAAGAGTTCTTAACACCGATAACACGTGGATTCTTCAACATTTCAGTATAGAGACTTGGAGTCAAAGCAACACCTGCTAACTGAGGAATGTTGTAAATAACATAGTCTGTGTTTGGTGCTGCAGCACTAATGTCATTCCAGTATTTGGCAACTGAGTATTCTGGCAAGCGGAAGTAAATCGGTGGAATTGTTGCAATGGCATCTACACCCAAGCTTTCCGCGTGGCGAGCAAGCTCCATACTATCTTTGGTATTGTTGCAAGCTACGTGAGCAATGATGGTCAGTTTACCTTTGGCAACTGCCATGACTTCTTCCAAAATCAACTTACGGTCTTCAACGCTTTGGTAGATACATTCACCAGAAGAACCATTGACATAAAGACCTTGAACACCTTTATCAATGAAGTATTGAACCAAGGCACGTGTACGCTCTGGACTGACTTCTCCTTGATCATCATAACATGCGTAGAAGGCTGGAATGACACCTTCATATTTTTTCAAATCTGACATAGATTTTCTCCTAAGATTTCTTTTTTTCTGCTGAGAGCAGTTCTATTTTTTACAAGTTTAGTATACACCTTGTGAAAATCGCTTTCAATATCTTGTATACACTTAGATTTTAGTTTCTACTTGTATTTTAGAAACTGTAACGATTGAAAGTAGTTTCAGAAACAAGCCATCCTACTGGTATTTGGCGAAAATTTTCTCCATCAATCCTGCTTGGAGAAAGACTAGCAAACCAAAACCAAAGAGGATAAAAGCTGATCCTCCCAAAAGGAAAGTGAAGGCGGATAGATAAAGAACCATCACAATGAGAAAGAGAATGGCTAACATAAGGAAGAACCACGGAAAGTTAAAACTTGCCAAGATAAGCCCTTTTTGCAGCACTTCTTTCCAAGACAAATCATAGCGCGCAGCGATGGGATAACTAGCCAGCATCACGAGAGTGAGGAAGATGAGAATCCCCAAACAAATAGCTTTCACAATCTGGAAAGGTAAAGCTGTCTGGCCCCAGAAGAGATAAAGGTCTAAAAGACTCAGCAAAACTATGCCCAACTCCAGCAAACCTAACTGGAAACCCGGCTTCAGATTTTGTTTGAAAGCTCTCAGATAGATTCTGAAAACCGGTACTCGCCTGCTTCTCTTAATCTCAAACATGGTTTGGTAGAGGCTGATTTTAGCCACTCCAATCGTCACGATGGGCAAACAAGATACGACAAAAAGAAGATTGACTGTGACGATATCCAAGACCTTCTCACTGAAACGCATGAGAAAATTATCTGTATCAAATGCTGCCTTGATAAGGCTTACTCCTTTTTGTGCCATGTTTGCTCCTCCTGATTCTTTTAATCAATCAAAATTTTAAAGAGATATTTGCGAACCTTTTCTTCCATCCCTGCATAGCCGTTTGGCTGGTGTGGTTCTCCTGAGAAGAAAATCGCAAAATTGTGATAGCCCAACAAGAGTGGGTATTTTTCATGACAATGGACAAAGCCAATGTCGCTCGCTTCGTCGAATGCTACTGCTTCGTCTTTGATACGTGAACCGTAGCTCGAATATTCGTGTCCTTCTACCAGCAAATGCAAGTCTGCATAGTTCTTATGGTGCTCAAATTGATCATTTTCAGCTTGATTGAGGACATTTTCCTGAACAACTAGAAAGACCTTGTCCCCGTCAATCTCATACTTACCGAGTTCGAAAGAATCCTTACGGTGCTGATAGAGATAATCGATAGCCTTGTCTAGATTGGGATGGATTCCCTTGTAAAAGGCGATGTTTTTCAAATCGTCAAAAATCATACTGTTTCCTTCGTTTCTGATAGTTAACTAAAATCATAAATTAAGTTTATAAGTGTCTGACAAAACTTCACGAAGTAACTGCATACTCTCCATTTTGTAGACACTTATGAAACTATATTTCTCTTAGTCTATAACATATTCTTCTGAATTTTGATAGACAGTTTTTCCTATACTCAATGAAAATCGAAGAACAAACTAGGAAGCTAACCGCAGGCAATACTTAAGTATGGCAAGGTGATGCTGACGTAGTTTGAATTCGATTTTCGCAGAGTATTATCCTTTAACAGCTCCCATAGTAATACCTTGAGTAAAGGATTTTTGGAAGACAAGGAAGACTGTTACGATTGGCACGGCTGCTAAAGCTGCACCCGCCATGATTAAACCATAGTTGGTTGCCATTTCGGCCTGCATGGTCGCAACCCCGAGTGAGATGGTCAAGTTTTGACGTGAAGTCAACATAACCAACTGCATAAAGTAGTCGTTCCAAGTATTGATGAAGGTAAAGATTGCAAGGGCTGCAAAGCCTGGTTTCACAATAGGGAAGGCTACGCTCCAGAAAGTACGGATCTCACCACAACCGTCGATTTTAGCTGATTCAAGCAATTCTGTCGGGATGTTTTCGCTGAATTGTTTCATAAGGAAGACCCCAAATGGCCATCCGATCAAAGGCAAGATAACTGCCCAAAGTGTATCGTGAATTCCCATGAAGTTGACGATACGTACCAATGGTACAAGGACAACTTGTTTTGGAAGAGCCATGGCAGCGATAAAGACTGCAAAGAGGATGCGTTGACCATAGAAACGTTTTTTAGCCAAGACATAACCTGCTAGAGAAGAGGTTGCACAGACTAAGAACATGGTTACCAGTGAGATAAATACAGAGTTCCACATCCACTGCATAGCAGGGTTTTGCACCATGAGTTGTTGGAAGTTTTCCATAGTTGGCATTTTAGGGAACCATTGTGGCGGAATCATAATGGTATCAGGCTGTGATTTGAAGGCCCCTGTCAAAATCCAGTAGAATGGAAAGATGAACAGTACGGTCAACAAGAGCAAGATAATCGTTGAAATAACAGTGAAAGCTGTTAAAGGTTTCTTTTGTGTAGGTTGCATAACTGTCTCCTTTCTTTAGTATTCTACGTCGTTTCCGAGGATCTTGAATTGAGCAAAGCTGACAATGGCAATCATCACTGCCAAGAAGACACCGATGGTATTTGCATAGCCATATTCTGTCAATTGGAAGGCTTTTTCGTAAAGGTAGTACATCAAGGTACTTGTTGAGTAGTTTGGACCACCAGAAGTCAAGAGCTGAATCAAAGCGAAACATTGGAATGAGTTGATGGTTGTGATGATCGCGATGTAAAGAGTTGTTGGAAGAAGGCTAGGCCATTTGATCTTCCAGAACACTTGAAACTCAGTTGCACCGTCAACACGCGCTGCTTCAACAAGTGAGTTGTCAATATTCCCCATAGCAGCGATATAAAGGATAATCGGTTGACCAACAGATGTTGTCAAAAGGATAATCATAATCGCTAGCAAAGCCCAGTTTTTGTCACCCAGCCAAGAAATGTTTTGGCTGATGATATGGCTTGACTTAAGGACAAAGTTTAGAATCCCTGATAGGGGGTCATAGATCCATTTCCATACAACCGTTACGGCCACACTACCTGTAACTACAGGAAGGAAGAAGACGAAACGATAGAAAGAACGGGCAATCGCATTTTGATGATAGGTTTGAGATGCTACAAAGAGCGAGAAGAGAACTACAATCGGAACAGACCCAATAACCAGAATAACGGTATTGATCAAAGACTTAGTAAAGACAGGATCTTTAAACATGCGAATGTAGTTATCCAAGCCCACAAACTCAAAGCTGGTCATGGAGTAGTTAAAGAAGCTTGTAATGAATCCCATAATCATAGGAGCCAAGACAAAGATAACAAAGAAGAACAATACTGGTGCTAGGAAAGCGTAGGAAATCACTGTTTCCCGCATACGAATTTTATTGACTTTCACAGTCGGCACCTCTCTTTCAAATAGAATAGTTTTTGATTTTCTTGAACTGTTTTAAAATCAAAATGAAATTTTTTAAGATTCGCTTATGTAAGAACTTCATTTTAATTTCGTGACAGTTCCTACCATTTCAAACAAAAGTCCCCCTTTTCTTACACCATAGTGCACAGGGAAAAGGGGGGAATCAATCTGACTTAGTGCTTATTGTTTTGTAGCTTTTTTGATTGTTTCGTTAGCTTTTTCAGTGAAGGCTTTCAAAGCATCCGCTGGTTTTTCGTCACCATTTGATACAGATTGCAACATTGGGAACCAAAGTGTTCTCATTTCAGCAAATCCATCGATAGTGTTGTAGTATGGTGAGTAGTATTTAGTCCAGCCACTGATTGTTTCCATACGTTTGTCATCATAAAGTTTGCCAAATGATGTACGAACTGGGAAGGCACCTGTACGAACTACGTCTTTAGGACCCCATTCTTTGTCATCTGCGATGAATTGAACGAATTTCTTAGCTGCTGCGACTTTCTTGTCGTCTTTGTTGTTAAATACTGCAAATCCGTTTACAAGGTATTCAAGAGCTGGTTTACCAGAGTCTGATGGGAATGGTACTTCTACCACATCTACCTTACTTGCTTCCAAGAGTTTGGCTTGGATACCATTTTGAGCTGGTGCCCAAAGGATTGTGTATGAAGTTTGACCGTTCGCAAAGTTTTGGATGTCTGCTCCACCGTCAAATTGTGAACCGTTGTTCAATAGACCGTCTTTAATCCAGCTAGCAGCTTTTTCAAGACCTTTGACGAATTTAGGATCGTCAGTTGTATATTTTGTTACATCTTTGTCTGTTACAGAACCGCCATAAAGGTTTGCGATGAAGGCACGTGTTCCTTGGTCTCCCCCTTGACCAGAACTGAACAATGAACCTGGTGTATATCCTTTATCTTTAAGCGCTTTCAAAACTTTTTCAAAGTCATCAGTTGTCCAACCTTCTTTTACAAGGTTTGCAACTCCAGCATCTTCCAACATTTTCTTGTTCATGGCCATATAGAATGGAGCAGAACTGATTGGATACATGTAAGCTTTGTCTCCAGCCTTACTTGCTTGTACGATGTTTTCATTGTTCACATCTTTGACAAATTCGTCTGTGAAGAGATCGTTCAACTCAGCCAATTTACCATTTTTACCGTATTGGATAATACGTCCTGGTGCGTCAAAGAGTACGTCTGGCGCTGTTCCTGCTTCGATGGCTGTTGTGATCTTTTCAGGACCTGACTTGAAGTCAATGGTTTCCAATTTCACTTTTACATCTGGATTTGCTTTTTCAAAAGCTTCGATGATTGATTTTTCATAAGTTCCAACACCATCGCCCGTTTTTTCTTGTGTAAATACTGGGAATGCCCACCAAGTGATTTCTGTTTTTCCGCTATCGCTTCCTGATTTTCCAGCATCTTTACTTCCACCAGAGTTACCACAAGCAGCAAGGCCAAGAATCGCAGCACCTGCAAGTACTGTACAAGCTAGTTTTCTAAATTTCATTTGTATTCTCCTAATTGTTAAGCGTGTCCATATTGGATAGTGAGTAAGCTTCTATTTGTATACGTTTTCATTTTATCCGACGCATCGACCACTCTCCTCTGTTTTGAGATTATGTTATTTAAGACCGGCAACAAAGCGTTCCGTGATCTCTTTTGGTCTAGTAATAGCTCCACCGACAACAATGCCTCGTACCCCATATTCAAGGATTTGCTTGGCTTGTTCTGGTGTGTGAATTTTTCCTTCAGCGATGACATCCACACCGGCATCGCAGAGTTTTTTGATCAGTTCAAAGTCTGGACCATCTACTTTCGGACTATAAGAAGTATAACCTGATAGAGTTGTTCCAACAAAATCAACACCTGCTTCAACTGCTGCAATTCCTTCTTCAAAAGTACTGGTATCAGCCATCAAGAGTTGATGCGGATATTTTTCTTTGACTTGTCGGATAAAGTCTTGGATTTCCAAACCATCGTAACGTTCACGTTTGGTACAATCCAGAGCAATGACCTCAATGTCTAGTTCAGCCAGTTCATCAACTTCTTTCATCGTAGCTGTAATGAATGGCTCCTGCGGCGGATAGTCACGTTTGATAATCCCGATAATAGGGAGTTTCGTAACCTCCTTAATCTCCTTGATATCGCGAACACTGTTTGCTCGGATACCGACTGCTCCACCTTGCTCAGCCGCTTTGACTAGCAAGGGGATAACCCCTCCCGCTTCTGTATAAAGCGGTTCATGAGGAAGTGCCTGGCAAGAGACAATGATTCCATCTTTGATTTGTTCAATCAAGGCTTCTTTGCTAATCTGTGGCATCCTCTTTCCTCCCTTTCTTGTTCTTATGGGCTTATTATATATCATTTGTTAAGCGCTTTCAATAGCTTATGGTAGAATAGATTTCAGTTTCAAAACTATTTTATAGAACAGACTATCCTGAAAGTAGTTTCAGACATCTTAGAATTTCTTATTAGCACACCTTGAGCCGAAAGAAAAAGATAACAGACTGAAAAACCTGCTATCTCCTTCTATTTTTACAAAGTAAAATGATTTAAATTATTCTCTTACTTTTCTCTCTTTTTCCCCATTGCAAACAAGCCAAGGAAGAAAGCTGTTAATCCTAGTGAGGCAAGGAGGCTACTCTCCTTGTTCCCTGTATCAGGAAGTGTCTGCCGAGCAAGAGGGGCTTTGTAAGTATAATCTTCTGCAGCAAGAGTTACAAGCGAATCAGCTCCCTTATATTCTGCAATTTCATGTACAGCTGCATCGGCTACATTCACGCCACCTGTGTACTCTGGAAGTTCATGGACAGCTGCCTCAACAGCATTAACCCCGCCTGTAAATTCTGGTTTTTCAACTGTCGGAGCAGCCCCTTCACCCGCTGTGCCTAATGGGTCTGTATACTCAGGGAGTTCATGAACTGCGGCCTCAACAGCATTAACTCCGCCTGTAAATTCTGGCTTCTCGACTGTTGGGGCTGACTCTTCGCCCGCTGTCCCTAGTGGGCCTGTGTACTCTGGAACTTCATGAACTGCGGCCTCTTCACCATTCACACCGCCTGTAAATTCTGGTTTTTCAACTGTTGGTGCTGGTTCCTCACCCGCTGTGCCTAATGGACCTGTATACTCTGGGACTTCATGAACTGCGGCCTCTTCACCATT